>JBEQAH010000077.1:0-8147 GCA_041640435.1 bacterium
AGGATCCCGCTCAGCAGCAGGGGCCGGCGCACGTTGACGATGGCGATGGAGGGGCGCAGCGCCAGGTAGCCCAAGACGAGCATCATCACGTTCGCCACCAAGAGCCCGACGAACAGGCCGTACACGATGTGGGGCGTGCGGTCGAACAGCTGGGGGCCCGGTTGGACTCCGTGCAGCATCATGGCCGCCAGCAGGATGGCCGCGCTGTTGGACCCGGGGATGCCGAAGGTGAGCAGCGGGATCAGGGCGGTGGCGGTCACCACGTTGTTTGCGGTCTCCGGAGCGGCCACCCCCTCGAGCGAGCCACGCCCGAACTCCTGGGGGCGCCTGGACCAGCGCTTCGCCTCGTTGTAGGCGATGAACGACGCGATGGCTCCACCTCCGCCGGGCAGCAACCCCTCGATGGTCCCGAACACAATGCCGATCAGCGCCGCCACCCGGAGACCCCAGATCTCCTTGAGGCTCGGGAGCTGCGTGCTGTACCGACCCCGGATGCGCTCCCAGTCCCCTCCCTCGGCGATCTGGTGCAGGATCTCGGACACCGCGAACAGTCCGATCATCCCCGCCGGTGCCGCCACCCCGCTCAGCAGGTCAACACTTCCGAAGGCAAACCGAGGGGTGCCTGCGAAGGGATCGATCCCCACGGTGGCGAGGATTAGCCCCAGTAGGGCGGAGATGAGCCCCTTCACCAGGTCCCGGCCCACGAAGCTGCTGATCAGCGCGAGCCCGAACACGCCCAACGCGAAGTACTCCGGCGGCCCGAAGGCCAGGGCGACCCGGGACAACGGCACGGCCATCCCCACCAGGATGAACACGCCCACCACTCCGCCGATGGTCCCGGTGACCAGTGAGACGCCCAACGCCTTCCCGCTCTGGCCTCGGCGGTGCAGCTCATATCCGTCCACCACGGTGGCCGCCGCTCCCGGCGTTCCAGGGGTGCTGATGAGGATGGCGGTGATGGAGCCGCCGTACATAGCGCCCACGTACACGCCCGCCAGCATCATGAGCGCCACCGCCGGATCCATGCCGAAGGTCAGGGGTAGCAACAGAGCCATGGCGATGGAACCGGAGATCCCGGGCAGCGCCCCGCCGAGGATCCCCCACGCCACCCCCACCGCCATCATGAGGAAGGCGGTGGGCTGAAAGGCCACCTGTGCGCCCAGCGCGAAGCGTTCGAGCATTCACCACCCTCCCAGCAGCCCGCGCGGAAACAGGACGCCGAGCAGCTTCCCGAACACCAGGTACAGGGCGAGGGTGATCCCCAGCGCGGACCCTGCCACGGGCACCGGGCGGCGCAGGCCCAGGGCCACGGTGGTGGCGGCGAGGAGCGGCGGGGTCGCCAGCAAGAACCCCGCGTGAGGCATCACCACCGCGTACACCACCAGCAGGCCCACCACCGCCCACAGCAGCCTCGCGCGGGTTGGTGGCGGCGGCGTGGGGTCTGAACGCCCCAGAACCGCTCGGACCGCCAGCACCGCCGCCAGCACCGCCAGGGCGGCCCCAAGCAGCTGCGGGAAGAAGGCGGGCCCGAGCCGGTCTGAGGCGAACCCGCGCTCAATCCCCAGCGACTGCTGCAGGTACATCCCGGACAGCGCCATAAGCAGTAGGCCCGCCACCAAGTCCGCGCGCCGCACCGAACCCTCCCTACCGGAGCATCCCGATCTCCTTGAGGTAGCGGCGCAAGGCCTGGTTGGTCCGGTCCAGGTACGCACGGAACTGTACGTGGTCCATGTACGCGGGGATCAGGTAGACGGACTCGTAGTACTGTCGGTACTCGGGCTTGCGCAGCACCTCCTGGATGGCTCGCTCCCAAAACGCCACCGCTTCCGGGTCCATACCCTTGGGCCCCAGCAGGCCCCGGAACTTCTCCCGCACGATGGGAAAGCCGAGCTCCTTCGCGGTGGGGAACCCCGCCCCGGGGATGCGCCGCTCGGTGAAGGAGTTCAGCACCCGCACCTGCCCCGCCTGCACCTGGGAGGCCACCTCCGCGTACTCGCCCACGCCCAGGTCCACGTGGCCGCCCAGCACCGCCACGAGCAAGTCACCCCCGCCTTCGAAGGTCACCGGCTGCACCTGGATCTTGGCCACCTTCTGGATCTCGTGGGCGATCATGTGCTCCACCGACCCCGGAGTCGCGCCGCCGAACCGGATCTGGCCGGGCCGCTGCCTGGCGGCTTCCACCACGTCCCGCAGGCTCCGCCACGGCGAGGCGGACCGCACGTACAGGATCATGGGCTCGAAGAACACGTTCGCCACCGGCTGGAGGTCCAGGTAGGAGTGCGGCGTCTTGGCGATGATGGGAGTCGCCAACATGGTGGGCGTGGCACCGTACAGCACGTAGCCGTCCTTAGGGCTCGTGGCCACGTAGGTTACGGCACGGGCGCTCGCTCCGCCCGGCCGGTTCTCCACCACCAGGGCCACGGGCACGATCCCCTCCAGGTACTTGGCCAGGTTGCGGAGGAAGATGTCTCCACCCGCTCCAGGGCTCGAGTGTGTAACGAGCACGATGGGCTTGGTCGGGTAGCGGGCCTGGCCTGCTGCCCCGAGGCCTAAGCCCAACACCAGCACGACCGCCACCAGCAACCGAACTGTCTTCCGCCGCATGATCCATCCCCCCCTTTCGTGGTCAGATCAATCCACGGGCGAACAACGGGTCTCCATCCTGCAGCACCACCTCCCCGTCCAGGGTCACCGTGGGCCGCAGCAGGACTATGTCGAGGTGGATGCTGCTCTCCACCGCGCCTGCCAGGCTCAGGTTATCCCCGAGGGCCACGTGCGCCTGGCCGAGTCGCTTCTTCACCTCGCGGCTTTTGGGAATGGCGCGGCAGGCAGGGTTCGTGCCCAGGGCGGGCTCTGCGGCGAAGTTGCGCGCACCCGGATCCTTGCGCTCCAGGATTTCCTGAAGCGTGTACGCCTCCGCACCACCCTCCACTCGGACGATGCGACCGCCTTCCACCTCCATGCGGAATGGCTCGCGCACGGGCCCGATCTTCTCCACCAGGTACGGGTTGACCAGGACCCCCTCCGTGGTGCCCTCCACAGGTGCGATGGCCGCCTCCCCATCCGGCAGCCCGGAGAACTGGCCCGGCTGGCGGGCTAAGCCCGAGAGGCCGAAGGCGGGCCGCCCTTGCAGGTCCATGCGCAGGTCCGTGCCCTCCGGCGTGGTGACGCGGGCGGTCCGGGCGTGACGCAGGAGCTCCACCGCCCTTCGGGTAATCCGGTCCACCACCTCGTAATCCGCGGTCATCCCGCCGCGCACCATCATCTCCTCGTCCACCTCGCGCACGTTGCACACGCGGGCGCCAGCTTTCAGCGCTGCCCGCTCCGCGTTCGTATGGGTCATGGAGTGGGACGTCTGCACCACCACCGCGTCCGCCTCCCGCATCGCGGCCGCCACCGCGGGCGGCGGTTCTTCGCCGCCCATCTCCCGCGCGGTCATGCCGACGACCACCACCTCGCAGCCGTACAGGGTAGCCACCGACGCCAGCAGGTCCGTGATGGTCCGTGGCCGCTCGAAGTCTGTCACGATCACCACCCGCTCCCCGGGTCGGACCGCCAGCACCTGCTCGAACACGCGGCGGGCTGTCACCGCCATCTGGGGGTTCACCGTCTTCCCTCCTCCGTGAGCTGCTCGCGGGCCGCTTCCCACGCCCGCAGGATGTGGACCTCCATGCATCGGCGCGCGCCCTCCGGATCGTGCGCCCGCACCCGGGCCAGGATCTCCCGGTGTTCCGCCACCGACCGCGGCGGCCGGCCCGGCAGCGACAGCGACTCCACCCGCAGGAGGATGATGCGGTTACGCAGGTTGTTGATCAGGGACTCCAGCAGGCTGTTGCCGCAGCGATGCGCCAGCTCGTCGTGGAAGGCGTTGTTGGCCGCCAGCACCGCCCGCACGTCGCCCGCCCGCACCGCCTCCTCCGCAGCCTCCACGTGCGCCTCCAGTTGCTCCAGATCATGCGGCTGCGCGCAGGCGGCGAGCAGCGCCGTGGCCTGTCCCTCGAGCGCCGCCCGAACCTCGTAGAGCTCCCGGGCGTCCTCCAGAGTCGGGAGGGTGACCACCGGACCTTTGTAAGGCACCGTGGTCACGAGCCCCTCGAGCTCCAGCTTGCGGAGGGCCTCCCGGATGGGCGTGCGGCTCACGCCGAGCTGCTCCACCAGCTCCCGTTCGATGAGCCGCTGGCCCGGCTGGAACCGACCGGACAGGATCGCCTCCCGGAGCTTCTCCAGCACGAGCTCCCGGGTCGGGCGGGCCGCCACCGCCAGGCTATCGGTCATCGCAAAGCCTCCACCACCGCGTCGGCCACCCCCTGTGTCGTGGTACGCCCGCCCAGGTCAGGGGGCCGTAGCCGCGGATCCCGAACCACCGCCGCCACCGCCCCGAACACCGCCTCCGCAGCCTTCCCCTCCCCCAGGTGCTCCAGCATCAGCGACACCGACCAGATGGTCGCCAGCGGGTTCGCGATCCCGCGGCCCGCGATGTCCGGCGCTGAACCGTGCACAGGTTCAAACAGCGAGGGGTTGCGCCGGGTGGGGTCCAGGTTGGCGCTGGCCGCAAGCCCCAGGCTCCCCTGCAGGGCCGCGCCCAGGTCCGTGAGGATGTCCGCGTACAGGTTCGATCCCACCACGACGTCGAACCGCTGCGGGTTGAGCACCATGTGGTAGGCGGCAGCGTCCACCAACACCTTCCAGACTTCCACGTCCGGGTACTCACGGGAGACCGCCTCAGTGACCTCGTCCCAGAGCACCGCGGTGTACTGCAGCGCGTTGGACTTGGTGACCGAGGCCAGACGCCGCCGGCGGCGGCGGGCCAGCTCAAAGGCGTAGCGCACCACCCGCTCAGTACCCCGGCGCGTGTACACGGAGGTCTGCAGGGCCACCTCGTCGCGGGTCCCCTCTGCCACGCGCCCACCCACCCCCGCGTACTCACCCTCGGTGTTCTCCCGCACGAACAGCATGTCCACATCCTCCGGCCCGCGGCCCGCCAGCGGCCCCGGAACGCCGTCCAGCAGCCGCACCGGACGGAGGTTCACGTACAGGTCGAAGGCCTTGCGGATGCGGAGCAGCAACCCCCACAGGGAGACGTGGTCCGGCACCCTGGGGTCGCCCACCGCGCCCATCAGGATGGCGTCGAACCGCCTCAGCTCGTCGAGGCCATTGGGAGGCATCATGACGCCGTGCTCCAGGTAGTAGCCGCAGCCCCAGGGGAACTCCGTGACCTCCACTTGAAATCCGTACCGGTCCGCGGCGGCGCGGAGGACCCGCACGCCCTGGGGGACCACCTCGGGTCCGATCCCATCTCCAGGGATGGCCGCGATCCGATACGTCTTCACGCCGCCTCGCCCTCGAGGAGGGGGACCAGGTCCGCCACGGTGTGGCGCCGCACAGCCCACAGCGCGTCCAGCAACCTCCGGGCGCGCTCCTGCGGCATCACCAGCGCCGCGCACTCCAGGAACTTCTCGGTCAGCTCCTCCCGCGACAGGGGCTTGCGGGGGTGGCCCCGCGCCATGTCTGCCCGGCCGGACAGCACCCGGCCATCCCGCAGAAAGATGGCCACCTTCATGCGCATCTCGTTGTAGCCGAGCGATTCGATCTCCGGGTCCACGTAGACGTGCACGCGTTCCATCACGGCGCGCACCCGGGGATCGCGCACGCGTTCGTCGGTGAATTGCGCCAGCCCCGCCCGCCGGTCCACCACACCCACCGCCATCTGGAACTGCAGGCTGAACTTCCCCTCCAGGGCGGTCTGGGGCCGGGTGTGGATCAGAGCGTTGGGGACGTGGGAGTTGACCCCCACCTCGATCCGCTCCACCTCGTCCGGACGGACGTCGTGCTCCCGAACGAGGTCCAGCAGCACATCCTGGGCAGGGTGCGAAAGGGAGCCTGAGGGGTACGGCTTGATGGAGATTCCGGGGCTTTCGAAGAAGTACGGATTGCCAAGCCTGCCCTCGATCTTGGAGGGGTCGAAGCCACCTGCGGCGGCGCTGTAGAAGCCGCGCTTGGCTTCAAGGATGTCGCGGGCTGCGGTCCACCCGCGGCGGGCAAGGAGCACCGCCAAAAGGCCGTTCTCCGCAGCCCGGCCCGCGTGGAAGGGCTTGGTCATGGTGCCAAAGTTCTCCCGCAATCCGGCAGCCATGCTGGCCGCGAGGCCCAGGGCCCGCAGGGTCTGGTCCAGGTCGCAGCGCAGTAACCGGGCTGCAGCCGCGCATGCCCCAAAGGTCCCGAGGGTTCCGGTGGAGTGAAACCCGTCGCGGTAATGGCGAGGGTCGACGGCGTCTGCGGTGCGGCAGGCCACCTCTACGCCGATCACGTACGCGTCGAGTAGCTCCTCTCCACAGGCGCCGATGTGTTCTGCGGACGCAAGCGCCGCGGGCAGGACCGGCGCGGTGGGGTGGGTCAGCAGGCCATAGACGCTGCGCGGGTCGGTGGCGAGTTGGGTGTCGTCGTAGTCCAGCGCGTGCGCCGCGACCCCGTTGGCCCACGCCGCCAACTGGAGGGGTGCCCGGAGTCTCGACCCCACCACCGCCGCCTGCGGGTTACCGCCGATCTCCCGGAGGTGCTCTCGCACGATCCGCCCGGACTGCGCTGCGGCCCCAGCGAGCATAACGGCCACGCCGTCCACCAGATGGTTTGTAGCGCGCTCGCGCACCGCCTCTGGGATTTTTGACGTCTCCACAACGAAGCGGGCGATTTCCGCGGTTACGCCCACGGTTACCTCCCGTCAGGTGTGGTGTACTGTATACAAGATACAAAATAGCGATTCCTACCCGCGGAGGCAAGAGATGCCCAGAGTCGTCATCGCGCTAGGGGATCCCTCGGGCGTAGGACCGGAGGTCCTGGCCAAGGCCCTCTCAATCGGCCTTCCCTGTCCCTACCTGCTGGTGGGGGACCGGAGAGTTTGGGAGCAAGCCTGCAACGCCGCCGGGGTGCGGCTTCCGGCCCTACCCGCCCGTGAGCCTGTGGCAGAGTCGGGGGGAGTCCCGTTCCTCCAGGTCGATCCCCCTGCCGCGGAGTGGCCCACGAGGCGGGCGAGTGCAGAAGCCGGCCGCGCCGCGGCCGCGTGGCTGGAGGGTGCGGTCCGCCTGGCGCTCCGCGGCCAGGCGGACGCGGTGGTGTTCGCGCCGCTCAACAAGCAGGCCCTGCGGCTCGCCGGGCTACCCGTCCGGGACGAGTACGAGTTCGTGGCGCAGCTTGCAGGCGCCGCGGAACACGACGAGGTGAACGTGATCCCTCACCCCGCAGGCCTTGGCCTCCTATGGGTGGCCCGGGCCACGTCCCACGTCCCGCTGCGTGAGGTGGCAGACCTCCTGGACGAGGAACGTGTGCTGCGCGCAATCCGGCTCGTGCACCGCATGGCCATCCGCGGCGGGAACCCGGCCCCTCGCGTGGGCGTCGCTGCGCTCAATCCTCACGCGGGGGAAGGCGGCACGCTTGGCGACGAGGAGGGCCGGATCCTGGACCCGGCCATCCGCAGGGCTCAGCAGGAGGGGCTCAACGTCTCTGGGCCGTACCCCGCGGACCAAATCTTTCGCGTCGCCCGCTCGGGGGCGCTGGATGCGGTGGTGAGTCTGTACCACGACCAAGCGCAGATCGCGACCAAGCTGCTCGGGTTCGAGCGCGGGGTGTCGGTGGGGACAGGCTATCCCTTCGTCCTGACCACACCGTCCCACGGGACGGCCTTCGATCTCGTTGGCACCGGTCGCGCAGACCCGCGGCCCATGCGCCAGGCGCTGGAGATGGCCGTGGCGCTGACTGAGGCCTGAACGTCTCACTCCAGCGAACGCCGTTACCTGAAACATCGTCATCTGTTTCAGGCAGCCGGTCCTTACGGACCGGCGGCGCCGGCTTCCCGTTTCATCCGGGTCTGCCCGCCTGCTTGAGCGGGTCTTACGTCCCGTCCACGGGCGTTTTGCGTCTCCGGTCCACTCCCGGCGACGGCGGCTACGAGGGCCGCAAGGTTGAGTGATGCGTTCTGATCCCGGTCCAGGACAAGCCCGCAGGCGCTGCACCGGAACGTGCGCTCCCACCGGGGCAGGTGCTCATTGACCGCTCCGCAGCGGGAGCAGGTCTTACTCGATGGAAACTCACGCGGCGCTGCTAGCAGCCGGGAGCCGTACCAGGTGGTCTTGTAGGTGAGCTGCCGGCGCAGC
>JBEQAH010000078.1:0-8141 GCA_041640435.1 bacterium
ACGCGGGCAGGAATCGCGGGTCGTACCGGCGCGCCCGAAGCCGCGGCTCCCACTCCTCCCGAAGCTCCGGATGGTGGCGCAGGGCCGGAACCGCGGCGTAGGTCATGGAGATCGGGCACCCGTGGCCCGCTTCCACCTGGGTCAGCAGGAACAGCTTGGCCGCGCGCGCCACATGCGCCCCCGGCCGCGGGTCCGTCCACGGTGCTGCGTGCGCGCCAGCCTGGACAGCAACCGCCATCAGCCGGTGGTACGCAGGGTGGTAGGTGACCTCGTCGCGCCGGCGGCCGTAGCGGTCGTGGGTGTGCAGGACCGGCGGGTAGCTGTTGGCGAGGGCTCCCAGCTCCCGCGCCTCCGCAGACCCACAGAAGGCGCCAAGCACCACCAGCTCCTCGTCTGCCCATCCTGCGCCCTCGCGGTGCACCGCCTCCCGGAGGGCCCGGTCCTGCTCGTACGCGTTGTACCCCTCAAGAGGGGGAGGCTGGTTTGTGATGAGGTGGGTCGGCAACGCCCCTCCTACCGTGAGGCGGAAAAGGTGCGGCGTACCACTTCGCCCGGTGCGCCCAGGATTCCGAGATCCTCCTCGTTCACGCGGACCCGAACCCCGCCCGCGTTTCCTATCACCACGCTCAGCGTCTCCTGGGCTTCCCATTCGCGCCGCTCGCCCGTGCGGATGAACCCCTCGAACACCCGGCGCCCGTCCGCGACCACACGCAGCCACGAAACGTCCTCCGCGGTCAGGACCACGCGCACCGTGGGCTCGCCCGCCATGGCCACCGGGAACCGGGGGCTTGCCGCAGCCTCCGGCCGCGGCTCCGACACGGGTGCAACCTGGGGGACGGGCTGGCCCTCCGGAGGAGGGCTGGCGGCGGTGTAGAAGGCCCGGAGCTGCCTGTAACCCACGTACGCCACAGCCAGGACACCGGCGGCAGCCACCAGCCCCGCCCAGACCAGCCACCGCCTCCACCGGGGCGGAGCGGTGACAGGCCGGATCGGCACCTCTCCACCCGGCGCGACCAGGTGAGGGCGGCGGCTTGTGCCGAGCAGACGGCCCACCTCGGCCACCAGCGGCTCGGGATCCAGGCCCAGGAACTGGGCGTAGGAGCGCACGAATCCCTTGGCGTATTGCGGCGAGTCGAACAGGTCGAAACGATCCTCCTCGATCGCCCGCAGGTAGCGAACAGGGATGCGTAGCTGCGCGTGGACCTGCTCAGGCGCAAGCCCGAGCGCCTCCCTCCGGCCGCGCAACACCTCTCCGACCCCGGGCAACCCGCCACCCCCGGAGTGCACCTGGCACTTGTCCTGAAGACCTGCACTTCCTATCCTAGGGGGAACCTGCGGGCAATTTCCACTCTGAGGACCCGGTTGGTTTGCCTGTTGGCCCTGTGGCGGGCTACTCCCGCGCGTACGGACGGCCCACCGTGCTGGGGAACCGTCTGCGTCCAATCACCGCCGCCACCACCACCAGCGTGACCACGTAGGGGATCATGGACACGAAGTAAAAGGGCACCCGCTCCTTTACCCCCGGGGTTACGGCCACGGCCGAGGCAAACCCATCCGCAAGCCCGAACAGCAGCGCAGCCCCTAAGGCCAGCGAGGGCTCCAGGCCCGCGAACACCACACACGCGAGCGCGATGAAGCCTCTTCCTGCTGAGATCTCCTTCACTAGGGCGCCGAACCATCCAAGGGGCAAGAAGGCCCCACCCAAACCGGCCAGAGCGCCGCCCACCGTGGCCGTGAGCAGCCGCAGCCGGTCCACCCGCAGGCCCGCCACGTCCACCGCCTCCGGCTTCTCGCCCACCGCACGGATGCGGAACCCCAGGACGGTGCGGTGCAGCACCCAGTGCGCGAGGAGCGCCAGCACGATCGCGGCCAGGGTCACGGGGCTCACCTGACCCAGCGGGGTCGCAAGCCGGGGCACCATGAGCTCGTTGGGAAACACGTGGATCCCCGGAAACGCCCAAAGGCTGATCAGGAGAAACGGGACGAACCCCAGGCTGAACAAGTTCAGTCCCATGCCCGCGATGATCTGGTCGGCCCGGCCGTACACGCTCACCGCGCCGAGCACGAACCCCACCAGGGCCCCAACTGCGGCGCCGCCCGCAAGGCCCACGTAGCCGCTCCGGCCCGCCTCCGCGAACCACACCCCCACCGTGGCAGAGAGGGCAAAGATGCCTTCCAGCCCGATGTTCACGAGCCCCGCCTTCTCGTTCAGGCACTCACCCACCGCGGCGAGCGCGAGGGGAGTCATGGCCAGCAGCCCCGTCTCCAGCAAAGAGGCGGGCGGGAGGCCCACGCGGTCCAGCATCGGAGCCGCGGCCAGCAAGGCCGCGAGCACCACCAGAGCCCACAGCCAGCTCCTCACCGCGCCACCCTCCGCCGCAGCAGATTCCACAGCCCGGGGGCAGCGAGGGCGAACACGATGATGCCGTTCAACGCCCGCACGAGTTCGCTCAGCACCCCCACCTCGTACTCCATGAGGCGCCCGCCCTGCGCCAGCGCGCCGAACAGAATCGCCGCCAGGATCCCGCCCACCGGATGATTGCGGCCCACCAGCGCCACGCCGATCCCGTCGAACCCCAGGGTGGCCACATTCCCTAAGGTTGCGTACAGAGACCAGGCCGGAGGCCGACCGATGACCTGGCTTGCGCCCGCGAGGCCTGCCGCCAGGCCTCCGATCACGAAGCTCAACGTCACCACCCGGCCGGGACGCACGCCCGCATAGCGCGCGGCCTCCGGGTTCTCGCCGACCAGTCGGAGCTCGTAGCCGGCCCGGGTGCCCCAGAGGTACGCGTACACAGCAAGGGCGAACGCCACGGCCACGAACAGCACCGCGGTCAGGGTGCTCTCCTCGCTCAGGACGGGGTACCGGGCCGACGGGAGTGCCGGAACCGTGCGCTCCGCGCGGCCCGGTTCTGCCAGGAAGTGCACCGCTAGGTACATGGACAGGTGCAGGGCGATCCAGTTGCACATGATGGTGGAGATGACCTCGTGCGCTCCCCGCCACACCTTGAGGACGGCGGGAACCAACGACCACAAGGCTCCGGCCAGCATGCCCGCCAGCGTGGCGGCCGCCAAGTGCACCCCTCCAGGGAGACGGACCATCCCGGCCACGAAGGTGGCACCGATGGCTCCCAAGTACATCTGCCCTTCCGCGCCAATGTTAAATAACCCGGCCCGGACCCCGACCGCGAAGGTCAGGGCGGTGAGCATCAGCGGGGTGGCGAAGGCCAGGGTCTCCAGCACGTCCGAGCGGGTTCCGAAAGCACCCACGAACAGAGCACGGTACGCCGCCCAAGGTGAGTACCCGAACGCCCACACGAGCAGGCCGCCCGCCAGTAGCCCCAGGGCCACCGTGGCCAGTGACTCCCCCACGGGCCGCAGCGCGCGGACCGCGGTCATGCACCCTCCTCCGGTCGCACCCCGCCCATGAGCAGTCCAATCTTCTCCCGCGTCATGCGCCCCGCAGGACCCACGGCCACAAGCTCCCCGCGGTACATGACCCCGATCCGATCGCTCAGCTCCAACACCTCGTCCAGGTCCGCGGAGACCAGCAGGACTCCCTTCCCCTCCTCCCGCATCTGCACCAGGACGTCCCGGATGTACGCGGTGGAGGCCACATCGAGGCCCCGGGTGGGGTGCATGGCCACAATCAGCCGCGGAGTCTTGCGGATCTCCCGGCCCAGCAGGAGCCGCTGTTGGTTGCCGCCGCTCAGGCTGCGCACGGGGGTCCACAGGCTCGGCGCCACCACCTGGAAGCTCTGCACGAGGTCTTCCGCGTACCGGCGGATCACGTTGCCCCGGAGGCGCCCTCCGAACCCCACGAACGCCCTCTCCCGCTGCCGGCTGAGAATGGCGTTCTCCACCAGGTCAAACCCGAGCGCCAGACCGAACCGCGCCCTGTCCTCCGGCACGTGCGCCAGGCCGCGACGGTACAGAGTCAGCGGGTCCAGCACCGGTGCCGGGGCGCCGGCCACCAAGACCTCTCCCACCTCGGGGCGGCGCAGCCCTGTGAGTGCCTGCACGAGCTCGCTCTGGCCGTTGCCCTCCACGCCCGCGATGCCGAGGATCTCACCCTCACGGACCTCGAAGGTCACGTCTCGCACCGCGAGCCCGCCGCGGTCGTCCCGCACCCGAAGCTGCCGGACCTGGAGGACAGGTGCGCCGGCAGCCCTGGGGGTACGGACCGCCCGCCGGACGGCCACTTGCCCGACCATGAGCTGCGCCAGCTCCTCGGCTGTGGCGCCTGCGGTGGGCCGTTCGCCCACCACGGCGCCCCGGCGGAGGACCACCACCCGGTCGGTGACCTCCAGGATCTCGCGGAGCTTGTGGGTGATGAGCACCACGGACCTGCCCTGCGAGCGCAGGCCGCGCAGGAACCGGAACAGGTCGTCCACCTCCACTGGGGTGAGGGCGGAGGTGGGTTCGTCCAGGATGAGGACGGAGGTGCCGCGGTAGAGGACCTTGCAGATCTCCACCCGCTGCTGGACACCCACCGGCAGCGACTCCACCGGCGCGTCCAGCGGGAACGACAGGCCGGTCTGCTCCATCAGCCGCCCCACCGCCTCCCGGGCCCGGTCTTCGGGCAGGGGCCGGAGCGGAGGTGCTTCCTCCTGTCCCAGGAGGACGTTCTGCAGCGCGGTAAAGGGCGGCACCAGGGTGAATACCTGGTGCACCATCCCGATCCCAAACCGCAGGGCGTCTTTGGGATCCCGGAACTGCACCGCGCGGCCGTCCACGTACACCTCGCCGCGGGTGGGCCGCAAAAGCCCTGAGAGGACCTTCATGAGGGTGGTCTTGCCCGCGCCGTTCTCCCCCAGGAGACCTACCACCTCCCCGGGCTCCAGGCGCAGGTCGACCCCGCGTAGAGCTACGGTCCCATCGGGGTAGACCTTGTGAATGCCCCGCATCTCCACGCGGGGCGCGGACTCCTTCACCAAGCTCTAGCCCGTCCGGCGCGGGTCAGTCGCGCGGCGCGTACGCCACCGGCGGCCAGGCGCGGGGTGATGAGCCCAGCTCTTTCCGCCACTGCTCGATGGCCGGCTTCGTGACCGCGAGCGGGACTGTCACCTCTCCTTGGCGGATCTTCCGCTCCAACTCTGCCACCGCGTCCCACACCCACTTCGGCTGGGCGTCGCGCATGGTCTTCACCTTCGCCTTGATCTCCGCGGGGGGAGCGGGCAGGACCTTCTTGCGGGTAAGCCGCTCCGCCTGCACGCCCATCCGGATGAACTCGTCCAGGTCGTCCAGGGTGCTGATGGAGATCCCCTCGGCCAGCTGGCCACCGATCCGGGTTCCGATCCCGAGCGTCACCACGCCGCGGTTCGCCTGCACCAGGTTCCGGAACTGGCCGTCCCGCACCCACCGGGTGGCGTAGTACACACCCCGGTCCACCCGCTTCATCATGCTGGCGATCACGAACCCGGGGTTGATCCAGTCCTGGTTGGCGTCCACCCCGATCCAGAAGGGCGGTCCCATGCGCAGGTTCTGCTGCCGGGCGATCTCCTGCACGGCCTGGTTGATCCCCAACCCGAGAGGACCTGCGATGTTGTAGACCGCCACCGCGTTGCGGGCGTACATGGCCTTGGCGGCCGCGTAGCCCTTCGGGATGTCGCTGAAGGTTCCCGTGTAGGTCCACAGGACGAAGTCCCGGCGGTAGGTGAAGGCCTTCTCCGGACGGTTCTTGGCCAGCCACTGGGTGGCCCAGCGCGCACCCCACTTGTACCCGATCTCAAACTTCCACAGCACGGGGATCTCGATGCCGAACACGCCCCCGATGTGGGGCTTGGCGTACTGGGCGGCCAGCAGTGCTCCCAAAGCACCCACCAGGGCGCTGCCCTTGTGCTCCTCGTAGACGATGTCCATCAGGTTGGGCAGCGGGTATTGCGCCGCGTGCTTTTCCCGCACGATGGACTGGCTGAAGGTGTCGATGCCGACGAAATTCTTGTCGGGGAACCGCCGCGCCACCTCCACCAGGGCGTCGCTCAGGAGGAAGCCCACGCCGACGATGAGCCGCACGTCGGGGTCGCGGGCCGCCCGGGTCAGGTTCGGGACGTAGTCGGCCTCCACCTTACTCACCAGCTCCACCATGGTGACCCCGAAGTCGCGCGCCGCGTCCTCTCCGCCCTTGAACCCCATGTCGTTGAAGCTGAGGTCTCCGCGACCGCCCACATCCGAGACCACCGCGATCTTGAACGGGCGGGGCGCCGCCTGCACCCAGGTCCCCTGGGCCGCGAGCCCGACCGCGACTGCCAACGCCAGCACAAGCGCCATCGTCCACCGCATCGTCCGCCTCCAGCTCCCTTGGTACCGGCCCCGCGGCCGGCACCCATGGTGTACGGCGTCCGGCCTCGGGACTCCTGCGCGGGCGAGAAGGGAACTCACGTCCGGTCGGGGAACCGCGCGGGTGGAGGAGCGCGTGCAGCCCTCGGTTCTGGTGGTGGGTGCCGCCAACCTGGACGTGGTGGCCGACACGGACCGGCCGCAGCCCGGGCAGAGCGTCCCCGGCCGGGTACGCTTCGGCCCGGGCGGGGCGGCCCGCAACGTGGCGGAGAACCTGGCGCGGCTCGGCGCGCAAACCACGCTTTTGTGCGCTGCGGGGATGGACCCTCTTTCGGAGCTCCTGGTGCGCAGTACCGAACAGGCAGGGGTACGGGTCCAAGTACGGCGGGAGGCCGGGCGGCCAGACCTGTACGTGGCTTTGACCTCGGGAGGGGAGCGGCTGTGGGCTGTCTCAGACCTCTCCCGGTGCGAGGCGCTGCGGCCGGAGGACGTGCAAACGGTCGCACGGGAGTGCGGGCCGGCCGATGCCGTGGTGGCTGACAGCAATCTCATGGAGGACGCACTCGCAGCTGCGGCGGGGACGGCACCCCGCACTTGCCTGCTGGCGGTCTCCCCGACCAAGGCACCGCGCCTGCGGCCACACCTCAAGGGTGCGTGGCTGCTCGTGTGCAGCGCCGCCGAGGCGGAAGTCCTCACCGGCCTTCCCGTGGACGGCCCGGCGCGCGCCTTGGAGGCCGCTCAGCGCGTGGTCAGAGCGGGCTGCGGGACGGTCGTGGTCACCCTGGGACCGCGGGGGCTTGTCTGGGCCGGGGAGGAGACTTTGTGCGCCCCGGCTCCGTCCGTACGGGCGGTGGATTCCACGGGGGCAGGCGACGCGGTGGCGGCCTGCGCCGTGTACGGCCTCCTGCTCGGGACCCCTCCGGGGGAGCTCGCGCGGATGTGCGTGTGGGCAGGCGCCCTGACCGTGGGGGTCGAAGGGAGCACGTGCCCGGACCTGTCCTGGGAGGTCCTGCGTGCCAAAGCAGACTCTTTCTAGCGCAATCCGCGTGGAGCCCGAGGTGGCGGACGCCCTCGCCGCAGGGCGACCCGTTGTGTTCCTGGAGACCGCGGTGGTGTCACACGGCCTTCCGGACCCGCACGCGCTACAGGTCGCGGCCGCACTCCAGGCGGAGGTCCGCGAGGCGGGCGCCGTTCCCGCCGCCGTGGCGGTGCTGGAAGGGCGGGTGGTGGTGGGCGTTCGGGAGGAGCGGCTGGCGCGGCTGCGCCACCCAGGCGTGTGGAAGGTGGCGTCGCGGGATCTTCCTGTGGCCGTGGCGTGCGAGGCCACAGGGGGGCTCACCGTGTCCGCGACCGTGGCCGTGGCCGACCTGTTGGGTGCCGGGGTGGTGGCCACCGGCGGGGTCGGGGGCGTGCACCTGGGCGCGCAGCACAGTTGGGATGTGTCCAGCGACCTGCCGGCCCTGGCCCAGCACCCCGTGGTCGTGGTGTGTTCTGGCGCGAAGGCGGTGTGCGACCCTTCCCTGACCCTGGAGGCCCTGGACACCCTGGGCGTGACCGTACTGGGGTACGGCACGGACTGGTTCCCGTACTTTTACGCTGCGAGCTGTGGGCTGCGCGCGCCGCGGCGGGTGGACTCCCCGGAGCAGGTGGCGGGGGTGGTGCAGGCGAAGCGCGCCCTGGCCCAGCGGTCCGGCGTGCTGCTGGCGAACCCGGTTCCGGCGGAGGCCGCTCTGCCCCTGGAGGAACTGGCCGCCGCAGTGCAACTCGCCACTGCCCGCGCGAAGGAGCAAGGTGTGCGCGGGCCGGACCTCACCCCATACCTCCTCTCCAGCCTCGCGGAACTCACCGGCGGAAGAGCTCTG
>JBEQAH010000079.1:0-8054 GCA_041640435.1 bacterium
ACGGCCGGATGACCCAGGAGGCAGGCGCGTTCGCGGGCCTGGACCGGTTCGAGGCGCGGGAGCGGGTCGCCTCCGCCATCGCGGAACGGGGGGGACTGGTCCGCCGGGTCTCCTACCGGACCCGGGTAGGCCGGTGCGACCGGTGCCACACGGTCATCGAACCGATGCTGAGCGAGCAGTGGTTCTGTGACGTTCGGGAAATGGCCCAGCGGGCTGCGGAGGCCATCCGGTCCGGGCGCGTCCGCTTCTTCCCCGAGCGGTGGGCCCGGGTGGCGGTAGACTGGCTGGACAACATCCGGCCCTGGTGCATCTCGCGGCAGCTGTGGTGGGGCCACCGCATCCCCGTCTGGTGGTGCGAGGGCTGCAGGCAGCCCGTGGCATCGAAGGCGCGGCCGGAGGAACCTTGCCCCGCCTGCGGGGCCGGCAGCTGGCAGCAGGACCCCGACGTGCTGGACACGTGGTTCAGCAGCGCGCTGTGGCCGTTTGCGACCCTGGGCTGGCCGCAACAGACCGCTGACCTCCGGTACTTCTACCCCACGAGCGTCCTCATCACCGATCGCGGGATCATCTTCCTGTGGGTGTGCCGGATGATCATGTTCGGCCTTGAGTTCATGGGCGAAGTGCCCTTCCACCATGTCTACATCAACCCCACGGTGTTGGACTTGCAGGGTCGGCGGATGAGCAAGTCGCTCGGGACGGGGGTCGACCCCCTGCAGGCTGTGGAACGCTACGGGGCCGACGCCCTCCGGTTCGGGCTGGTGGTGCGCTGCTCCCAGGCCCAGCAAGACCTCCGGTTCGACGAGAAGATGGTGGCGGACACCCGCAACTTCGCCAACAAGATCTGGAACGCCACCCGGTTCGTGCACCGGAGCCTGCAGGGGTGGGACCCGCGGGGAGCGGATCCAGGGTCTTTCCGGTACGCAACCCCGGACGTGTGGATCACCAGCCGCCTGGAGCGCGCGGTGCAGGCTGTGACCGCGGCCTACGAGGCGTACGAGTTCGACCGGGCGGCGCGGGGTCTGTACCAGTTCCTGTGGAGCGAGTTCTGCGACTGGTACCTGGAGATGAGCAAGGTGCTGCTGGCGGATCCCAACACGCAAGAGGCCACCCGCTACACCCTGTGGCGGACGCTGGAGGTCGCGCTGCGGCTTCTGCACCCCATCATGCCGTTCGTCACCGAGGCTGCCTGGCAGACTCTGCCGCACCCGGGGGACAGCCTCATGGTGGCACCGTGGCCTGCGGCGGACCTCAGGCGCGTGCACGAGGGGGCGGAGGCGGAGGTGGCGCTGCTGCAGGACGTGGTGCGCGAGGTGCGCAGCCTGCGTGCCGACCTGCGCCTCGCTCCCTCGCAAACCGTGCCCGTGCAGCTACAGGCCGGCTCCGCCCGCGCCACCCTGGAGCCCCTCGTACCGTTCCTGCGCGCGCTGGCCACCGCGGAGGTGGAGTTCTCAGAGGGTGCGGTCCGCCCGCGGCCGGCCGCGGTGGCCGTGGTGGGGCCGGTGGAGGTATGGGTGCCGCTTTCCCCAGAACAGGCCGAGGCCCTGGCGGACCGGGCCCGGGAGGAGCTCGAGGAGGTGGACCGGGAGGTGGAGCGCGCGCAGGCGCGCCTGCAGAACCCGGAGTTCATCCGGCGGGCGCCCGCGGAGGTGGTACAGGCCGAACGCGAGCGGCTGGAGCGGGCCCGCACACGGCGGGACAGGCTCGCGGGGTACCTGTCCGACAAAGGCTAGATCTCCACCGGGAGGGAGTCGGGCAGGGGAGGCCGAACAGATGGGCGAAGGGAGGCGACGATGGAGTTCGAGAACCTCGTTACATCCCAGGACGGCGCGGTGGCCACCATCCGCCTGAACCGGCCCAAGGTTCTGAACGCCCTGAACCGCAAGACCCTAGACGAGCTGTGCGCGGCCCTGGACGCCTTCGAACGGGACCCGGAGGTGCGGGTGGTGGTGCTGACGGGCGACCAGCGGGCTTTCGCCGCGGGCGCAGACATCCAGGAGTTCGCGGGGCAGACCTCGGTGGACATGCTCGAAGGGCCCCGGGGGCGCCAGTGGGAGCGCATCCGCGCGTTCCCCAAGCCCCTGGTGGCGGCGGTGAGCGGCTACTGCCTGGGCGGAGGGTGCGAGCTGGCAATGCTTTGCGACATCATCGTGGCCGCGGAGAGTGCCCGCTTCGGCCAGCCGGAGATCAACCTGGGCATCCTGCCCGGCGCCGGCGGTACCCAGCGCCTTCCAAGGGCCGTGGGCAAGCACCGGGCCATGGAGCTGATCCTGACGGGCCGCCACATCAGCGCGCAGCAGGCGTACGAGTGGGGGCTGGTAAACCGAGTGGTTCCGCCGGAAGCGTTGTTGGACGAGGCGTACGCGCTGGCGCGGGAGATCGCGAGCAAGGCGCCGGTGGCCGTGCGGCTGGCCAAGGCAGCGGTCCTGCGGTCCCTGGACACCCCTCTGGACGTGGGGTTGGACTACGAGCGCCGGCTGTTCGCCCTGGCCTTCGGGACCGAGGACAAGGAGGAAGGGGTGCGGGCGTTCTTGGAGAAGCGCAAGCCCGTCTTCCAGGGCCGGTAGGGAGCCAGTCGAGCGCGGGAGGGAAGAGACGTGGAGGAAACACCGGTTCTGTGGGAGCACGAGGCAGGGGTGCTCACGCTGACGCTCAACCGTCCGGAGGTCTTGAACGCGGTCAACGACCGCATGGCGGAACAGCTGCTGGACGCGCTGCGCCGGGCGGAGCGGGACTCGGAGGTCCGGTGCGTGGTGCTCACCGGCGCGGGCCGGGCCTTCTGCGCGGGCCAGGACCTGCGGGAGCGGGCGGGTGGGGAGTTCTCGTACGCGCAGCACGTGCGGTCGCGATACATCCCCGTGATCTCCAAGATCCAGGCCCTGGAAAAGCCGGTGGTGGCCGCGGTGAACGGCGTGGCGGCGGGCGCGGGCGCGAGTCTCGCGCTGGCCTGCGACCTGCGGGTGGCTTCGGAGGAGGCGTCCTTCCTGCAGGCGTTCGCGCGCATCGGGCTCGTGCCGGACTCCGGCGCCACCTACTTCCTGCCGCGCATGGTGGGGCTTGCCAAGGCCTTCGAGCTGTGCTACCTGGCCGAGCCTCTGCCCGCAACGGAAGCGGCGCGCCTGGGGCTGGTGAACTGGGTGGTCCCCGGCGCGGAGCTGCTGGCGAAAGCGAAGGAGGTGGCCCGCCGGCTGGCTGCGGGGCCGACCCGCGCCTATGGCCTGACCAAGCGTGCCCTGTACCGCAACCTGCGCGCGGAGCTGCTGGACGCCATGGACTACGAGGCCATGCTGCAGGACGCCGCGGGGCGGACGGAGGACCACCGGGAGGGCGTGCAGGCCTTTCTGGAGAAGAGGCCGCCAAATTTTGTCGGTCGGTGAGATGCGGGACGTGGCGGTGGTGGACGCGGTCCGCACGCCCTTCGGGCGATACGGGGGCGTTCTGCGGAGTGTGCGGCCGGATGACTTGGCCGCCACCGTTCTGGCGGCCCTGGTCCGGCGCACGGGGATCCCGCCCGCCCGGATCGACGACGTGGTGCTGGGCTGTGCGAACCAGGCGGGCGAGGACAACCGGAACGTGGCCCGCATGGCGGCGTTGCTGGCGGGGCTGCCGGTGGAAGTACCGGGCCAGACCGTGAACCGGCTGTGCGGATCCGGGCTGCAGGCCGCGGTGACCGCGTACCACGCCATCCGGTGCGGCGAGGGCGACGTGATGCTGGCGGGTGGCGTGGAGAGCATGACCCGGGCGCCCTTCGTGGTCGCCAAGGCCTCGGAGCCGTGGAGCCGGAAGTTCGAGGTGTACGACACCACCCTGGGCTGGCGGTTCACCAACCCGAAGCTCGCGGAGATGTACCCGCCCTACTCCATGGGCGAGACCGCGGAGAATGTGGCCGAGCGCTACGGGATCAGCCGGGAAGAGCAGGACCGCTACGCCCTGCGAAGCCAGCAGCGGGCGGCGCGGGCCATCGCGGAGGGGCGCTTCCGGGACGAGATCGTCCCGGTGGTGGTGCCGCAGGCTTCCGGGGAGCCACTGGTTGTAGACCGGGACGAGCCGCCGCGGCCCGAGACCACCCTGGAGGCGCTCGCCCGGCTGCGGCCGGTTTTCCGCAGCGGGGGCACGGTGACCGCGGGGAATAGCTCGGGGATCAACGACGGGGCCGCCGCGGTGCTGCTCGCGGAGGTCGGAGTTGCCCGCGAGCTGGGCCTGCGGCCTTTGGCCCGGGTGGTGGCCACGGCGGTGTCCGGCGTGGATCCTGCGGTGATGGGGATTGGCCCTGTGCCCGCGGTGCGCAAGGCGCTGTCGCGCGCCGGGCTTCGGGTCGCGGACATCGACCTCGTGGAGCTGAACGAGGCGTTCGCCAGCCAGGTCCTGGCGTGCGTGCGGGAGCTGGGACTTGACCTGGAGCGGGTGAACGTGAACGGCGGGGCCATTGCCCTGGGGCACCCGCTGGGCGCCTCCGGCGCGCGGCTGCTGGGACACCTGTGCTGGGAGATGCGGCGGCGCGAGGCCCGCTACGGGCTGGCCACCATGTGCATCGGGGTGGGCCAGGGCATCGCGGTGGTGGTGGAGCGCATCCCCGCCTAGGTCGGGCGAGGTCCGCGGGCCTTGATATACTGGGACGGGTTTACGCCGGAAGCCACAGGAGCCTGGAGTGCGGTCCCATCAAGCTCGCGTATTGATCCTCCTGGTGCTGGCCCTTGGTGCCTTCCAGGTGGTGTTCCAGCCCGTGCGCATGGACGGCTGGCGACCTTCCCTGCAGCCCCCCCAGCCGAGGCTGCGCCTGGGCCTGGACCTGCAGGGGGGAACCCGGATTGTGCTGGAGGCGGAGCGGCGGCCGGGGGTGGAGGTGACCCCGGACAAGGTGGATGCGGCCATGCGGGTGATCGAGAACCGCATCGACGCTTTGGGTGTGGTCGAGCCGCTGCTGCAGCGGCAGGGGCAGGACCGGATCATCGTAGAGTTCCCGGGCCTACTGGACCCGCAGCGCGCCCGGGAGCTCATCGGTCGCACCGCGCTGCTGGAGTTTGTGGACACCGACGACCACAGCCTCCCCAAGGGTGCGGAGTGGCTGCCGGACAACCGCCGGGTTCGGCTGCCCGACGGACAGGTGGTGAACCTTCCGAAGAAGGTGGTGGTCACCGGCGCGGACCTCCGGGACGCTCGAGCAGAGCTCGACCAGCAGTCGCTGCAATGGTTCGTGCGCTTCCAGTTCGCCGGGGAGGGTGCGCGCCGGTTCGAAGAGCACACGGCGCGAAGCGTGGGCGAGTACCTGACCATCGTCCTGGACAACCGCGTCCTGTCCTCGCCCGTGATCCGAGCCCGCATTCCGGGCGAGGGCGTGATCGAGGGTAACTTCACGGCCGAGGAGGCTCGCGACCTGGCCATCCTCCTGCGGGGTGGGGCGCTGCCCGTGCCGGTCCGCCCGGTGGAGGAGCGGACCGTGGGCCCCACGCTGGGCCGGGACTCCATTGACCGCAGCCTGCGGGCAGGCTGGATCGCAGCGGTGGCCGTGGCGCTCTTCGTGAGCCTGTACTACCGGCTCCCCGGCGTCCTGGCTAGCCTCTCCCTCTCCCTGTACGCGCTGCTGCTGCTGGCGGTGTTCTCCGGCCTGGGTGCGACCCTCACTCTGCCGGGGATCGCGGGCATCATCCTGAGCTTAGGGATCGCGGTGGACGGCAACGTGATCATCTTCGAGAAGATGAAGGAGGAACTTCGGGCCGGGAAAACCCTGCGGGCGGCCATCGCCGCGGGCTGGCGGCGCGGGATCGTGACCATCCTGGACTCCAACGTGACCACCCTCATCGGGGCCGCGGTGCTGCTGTGGCTCGGGACCGGCCCCATCCGGGGGTTTGCGGTCACCCTGGTGCTGGGCGTACTGGCGTCCCTGTTCACCGCCGTGGTCGCCACGCGTTGGCTGGTGGAGCTGTGCGCGGACGTGGGTCTGGGCGACCGGCTGGTGCAGGTGGCGCGGCTGCCGGCGCGGCCGGAGGTGGCGGCGTGAGGGTTTGGAACCTCATGGGGCAACGCCGGTGGCTGTACGTCGCCACCGGGCTCGTGGTGGCGGCGTGCATGGCCAGTATGGCCGTGCAGCCCCTCCTGGGCCGCCCCGTGTTGAACTGGGGCGTGGACTTCACCGGTGGCACCCTCTTCATCCTGCGCTTCCCGGACCGCTCGGTGACCACCGGCGCGGTCCGCGCCGCCTTGCAGCCCCTGGGCCTGGGGGAGGCGGTGATCCAGAAGGTCCAGGAGACCGGCGACGTTTCCATCCGCACGCGCCATCTGGAACCGGACGAGCGCAGACGCCTGGAAGAGCAGGTCCGCCGTCAGGTGGGCCCCTTCACGGTACTCAGCGTGGACGACGTGGGCCCGAAGATCGGGCGGGAGCTCCGCAACGTGGCCATCCTCGGGGTGTTGCTGGGGCTGGCCCTTCAGGTGGTGTATGTCTCTTTGCGCTTCCAGTCGGTCCGGTTCGCCATCGCCGCGGACTTGGCGCTGCTGCACGACCTTCTGGTGGTGCTGGGTGTCTTTGCGCTCACCCGGGCCACCGTGGACAGCAGCTTTGTGGCGGTGCTGTTGACTGTGGTGGGCTACTCCATCAACGACACCATCGTGGTGTTCGACCGGATCCGGGAAAACCTGCAGTTGCGCACCCGGGAGTCGTTCCCGGACCTCGTCAACCGCAGCGTGCTGGAGGCCCTGGTGCGGTCCATCAACACCGGGCTCAGCACCTTGTTGGCCATCGGAAGCGTGTACCTGTTCGGCGGTCCCACCATCCGCGACTTCGCCTTCGGCCTCACCGTCGCCGTGCTGACCGGTGGATGGTCCTCCATCGGGCTCGCGGCGCCGCTCTTGGTGGACATGACCGCCTGGGCGGAGCGGCGCGCCGCCCGCGTCACCGCGCGCCCCGCGGCGCAGCCAGCGCGGGTGACGGCGGGCGGCCGTCGGGTGCGGCCCTGACCGTGCGCGGCCCCGCGCCTGGGTGTTAGACTCCCCCTGGGAGCCGCATGCGGATTCTCCTGTTCGCGCTCGTTGTCCTGGCGGTCCTCTCCGTGGCGCTCCTTCTGAGCAACACGGGGAGTGCCGAGCTGTACACCCTGCGGCTCGTGGGACGGACGGTGGTGCAGGACACCGTTCCGACGCTGGTGGTGGCCGCGCTGTTCTGCGGAGCCGCGGTGGCGGGCGTGCCCCTTGCCCTGGCCAACTGGTGGCTGCGTCGCCGCCTGGGGCACCTGGAGCGCCAGCTGCAGTCAGCGCGCCAGCAGGTGGAGGAGTTGCGGAGTACCCCCGGGCCCGTCGAGGCGGAGGGGAAGGTGCGGTGAGCGGGCCGGGCAAAAGCCCAGCGAGCCGCTGGACGGTTTTGCCGCCTCATCCCCACAGGCTCCATCTTGCGGCCGCCCTCGGACTGTCTGCGGTCACCGCGCAGATCCTCGCGCACCGCGGCTACTGTGACCCGGAAGCTGCCGACCGGTTCCTGCGAGCTCCCCTGGACAGCCTCAACGACCCCCTCCGGGTGCCGGACCTGGCGCGGGCCGCGCAGACGGTGTGGAGCGCGGCGCAAGCTGGCCGGCGGATCGCGGTGTACGGCGACTTCGACACCGACGGCGTGTGCGCAGTGGCGGTCGTGGTGCGGGGCCTGCGGGAGCTCGGGGTGGAGGTGACGCCCTACATCCCTCACCGCCTCCGGGAAGGCTACGGCGTGTCCCCGGAGGCGATCCGCTCCCTGGCGGAGGCGGGCGTGCGGTGTCTGCTGACCGTGGACTGTGGAATCGGCGCGTTCGCGGGCCTGGAGCTGGCGCGGGAATTGGGCATGCAGACCGTGGTCGTGGACCACCACGTGCCTCCCCCAGCGCTCCCGCCCGCGGACGTGGTTGTGGACCCGAAACTCCATGACCGGCCTTACCCCTTCCGGGAGTACTGCGCCACCGCCCTCGCCTGGCTCCTGGTGCGCGCCGTACGCGGGTTTGTGGGCCTTCCGCAGACCGAGGAGCTCCTGGAGCTGGTGGCCCTGGGGACGGTGGCGGACGTGGTGCCCCTGGTGGGCGACAACCGCGTGCTCGTCC
>JBEQAH010000080.1:0-8042 GCA_041640435.1 bacterium
GGATGTCCTGCGCGACATCCTGCCCCAGCACCGCCCCCAGCCCATCACCATCGCGGGCATCCAGCGGGTGGTGGCCGAGCACTTCGGCCTCCGCCTGGACGACATGAAGGCGAAACGCCGCACCAAGGACGTGGCCTTCGCGCGGCAGCTCGCCATGTACCTGGCGAGGGAACTCACCGACGCCTCCCTCCCTCGCATCGGAGAGGAGTTCGGAGGCCGCGACCACACCACGGTGATCCACGCCTGCGAGCGCGTGCGCACCGAGCTGCAGCGCGATCCCCACCTGGCCGCCACGGTCCACGCTCTCATCCAGCAGCTGCGCAAAGGCGGTTCGTAACCTGGGGAGAACCCCTGCGCCATCTCCTCAGCCCGCGGCCCCAGCCCGCGGGCTGTGCGCGGTGTGGATCGGCGCCCCGAGCTGTCCACCACCCATCCCCAGCCCCGGGCGACGTCGTACAATGTCCGCGGGGAGTTATCCCCGCCGTCTACACCCCCGACGGAGGCGGTGACTCATTTAAGAAACAAGCCGACCGCAGGCGGCGAGGAGGCCGTGGATGATCATCCGGTGCGCGCAAGCTGACCTCGAGCGGGCGATGGTCACGGTCATCCGTGCCACATCCGCCCGCACCAGCATGCCCATCCTGGCCAACGTGTTGCTGGAAACTACGGGAGAGGGGCTTCGGGTGGCGGGCACCGATCTGGAGCTGGCCATCCGCACGGAGATCCCCGCGCAGGTGGACCGGGGGGGCATGGTGACACTCCCGGCGCGGCTCCTGTCGGAGATCGTGGCCGCGCTACCTCCTGCGCCGGTGGAGCTGCGGGTCGAGGAAGGGACCGCGGTGGCGGAGATCTCCTGCGAGCGCTCCAGCTTCGAGATCGTGGGGCTTCCGGCGAGCGACTTCCCGAGGATGCCGGATGGCGATGTGTCGTGGGTGTGCGAGCTTCCCACCAGCGTGCTGCGGTCACTCATCCGGTCCACCCTCTTCGCGGCCAGCACGGACGAGACCCGTCCGTTCCTCACGGGGGTGTACGTGACGGGGGAACAGGGAGCGGTGCGGTTCGTGGCCACGGATGGAGGTCGGCTGGCGGTGCGCACGTCCCCCGCGGCGGTGCAGGGCGCCCTGAACGTGATCGTCCCCGGCAAGGCCATGCACGAACTCGTGCGGTTGAGTGCGGGCGTAGAGGGAACGGTCCGGATGGGGCTGGTGGAGAACCAGGTGGTGTTCGCGCTGGACGGGGTGCGGGTGACGTCGCGTCTAGTGGGAGGGCAGTTCCCCAACTACCAGCAGGTGATCCCGAAGGAGTTCAAGCAGAGGATCCGGGTGGGGACGGAGCTGCTGCGGGCCGCCCTGCGACGGGTGTCCATCACCGCGCGGGACTCCGCCACAGTGGTTCGGTTGAGCGCGGGAGAAGGACTGCTGAGGCTACAGTCCAACACCCCGGAGGTGGGGCGGGCCCGGGAGGAGCTGGAGGTGCAGGCCACCGGGGAGCCCATGGAGGTGGCGTTCAACGCGCGGTACCTGCTGGATGCCCTGTCGGTGCTGGAGAGCGCTGAGGTGGTGCTGGAGCTCACCGGGCCGCTGTCTCCGGGAGCGCTGCGGCCAGCGGATGGCGCGGACTACGTGTACGTGGTGGCGCCGGTGCGCGTGTACGGATGAGTCCGAAGGGAGAGCGGATTCATGGGGAGTGGATTGAGCTCGGGCAGCTGTTGAAGCGAGTCCGGGCGGTGGAGAGCGGGGGGGAGGCGAAGCGGGTGGTCAGAGAGGGGCGGGTGCGGGTGAACGGCCGGGTGGAGACCCGCAGGGGCGCAAAGCTCCGGCCGGGAGACGTGGTGGAGTTCGAGGGCCGGCGCTGGGTGGTCGAGGCGTGCGAGTCCGATCCCTCTTCCTGCTGAACTTCCGCAACTACCCCAGGGCGGAAGTGGCCTTCGAGCCGGGCCTCAACGCGGTGGTGGGGCCGAACGGCGCGGGCAAGACAAACCTGCTGGAGGCAGTGGATCTCGCGGCGACCGGACGCAGCCACCGGGCGCTGCGGGAGCAGGAGGTGGTGCGGCTCGGGAGCGAGTGGGCGGCGGTCCGCGCCCATTTCGAGAGGGCCGGGCGCGCGTACACCTCGGAGGTGCGAGTGGCGCGGGCGGGGCTCAAGCAGATCCGGTTGGACGGCGTCCCCGCCAGACGGGGGGAGCTGCTGGGGCGGGTGGTGCTTGTGGCGAGCGGTCCCGAGGACGCCCGGGTGGCCAGCGGGCCCGCCGCAGAGCGGCGCCGGCTGCTGGATGGCCTGCTCTGCCAGATGAGTCCGGCCTACTATCACGCGCTGTTGCGCTATCACCGGGTGCTGAGGCAGCGCAACCGGCTTTTGCGAGCGCAGGCGCCCGATCGCCTGCTCGAGGTGTGGGACGAACAGCTGGTGGACTTGGGGGTGCGGCTGGTGGAGCGCCGGGCGGACCTCCTCGGGCGGATGGCCCCCTTTGCGGCCAGCTGGGCGGAGCGGCTAGGATGCGGGCCCTTGGAAGTACACTACCGCCCCAGCTGGGACCCTGAGAGGGAGGCGGCGCGGCAGGCGCTGCGCAGGGTGCGCAGGGAGGAGTACCGGCGGGGGGCGTCTCTGGTGGGACCCCACCGGGATGACCTGGAGGTGCGGCTGGCGGGGATCGGGGTGAGGAGTTTTGCCTCGCGGGGCCAGCAGCGCGGTGTAACGCTGGCCCTGCGGCTGGCGGAGCTCGAGGTGGTTCGACAGGAACTGGGAGAGGACCCGGTCGTGCTCCTGGACGACGTGGTGGCGGAACTCGACCGGGAACGGACGCAGCGGCTCCTGCGGGCGCTGGAGGGCGGCCCGCAGGTGCTGGTCACGGCCACGGACAGGGCCGAGTTGTCGCGGGCGCGCGTGCTGTGGGTGGAGGAGGTTCGGGTGGGGTGAGGCGGCTAAGGGAAGTCCTGGAACGCGTGGTTCCCCCGGGTGCGGTGGAGGCCGGGCACGTGCTCGCCGCGTGGAGGCAAGTGGCGCGCTCCATGGGGAAGGAGGTACACCCGGCAGACTTCCGGTCCGGCTGCCTGACGGTGTACGCGCCCACTGCGGGCGAGGCTCAGGTGCTGAGCCTTGAGGCTTCGGAGATCAAAAGAGCGATCAATGCGCGCGTGGGCGCGGGGGTCGTGCAACGAGTGCGCGTGCGGGCGCTCAGCGAGTAGACCACGGCATGTACGTCCACATCGGCGAGGAGGTGGTGGTCCGACTGAGAGAGCTGGTGGCCATTCTGGATGCCCGGTTCGTCCAGGGGTCGGGGGCCAACCAGGCCTTCTTGGCGCGGGAGGCGGCCGCGGGCCGCATCCGGGGCCACAACCTGGCCGCCGCCCGATCCGTGGTCCTGACGACCCACGGGGTGTACCCTTCTCCCATCTCCCCCAAGACGCTTGCCCGCCGGGTGGTACGAGCGGTCCGCGCATCCCGCGCAAACCCGCTCCCAGAGCGGGTCATGGGCGGTTGACCCCCGGCTGAGCCGCTGTTATCCTTCTTCTGTTATGGGTGAGCTCCAGACTAGAGGCGAGCACACGGGGAAGGAATGCGAATGAGGGAACGTGGGTACGACGCACACCAGATCCAGGTCTTGGAGGGCTTGGAGGCGGTCCGCCGCAGGCCCGGGATGTACGTGGGCAGCACGGGAGCCGGGGGGCTGCACCATCTCCTGTACGAGGTGGTGGACAACAGCGTGGACGAAGCGCTGGCAGGCCGCGCGACGCGCATCGAGGTGGTCCTGCACCGGGACGGCAGCGCCACCGTGGTGGACGACGGAGGCGGGATCCCCGTGGAGGTCCACCCGCAGACGGGCAAGTCCACGGTGGAGACGGTGCTGACAATTCTGCACGCGGGCGGAAAGTTCGGCGGCGGCGCCTACAAGGTCTCGGGCGGTCTGCACGGGGTCGGAGTTTCGGTGGTGAACGCGCTCTCGCAGTGGCTGGAGGTGGAGGTGCGCAGGGGCGGGTACCGGTGGCGCCAGCGCTACGAGCGGGGCAGGCCCACTACTTCTCTGGAGCGGGTGGGCGAGGCAGCTGGCACCGGCACCCGGGTGTCGTTCCTGCCGGACCGGGAGATCTTCGTGGAGACGGAGTTCCACTACGACACCGTGCGGCAGCGCCTGGAGGAGCTGGCCTACCTGGTGGCGGGCCTGCGCATCACCCTGGTGGACGAGCGCACCGGCCGGCGGGAAGAGTTCCGGTACGAGGGCGGGGTGCGGGAGCTGGTCCGGGCGGCCAACCGCCACAAGAAGGTCCTGAACGACCCCCCGTTCCACGCGCGGCGGGAGCGGGAGGGCGTGGACGTGGAGGTGGCGGTCCAGTACAACGAGGGCTACGTGGAGCACGTGCTCTCCTTCGTGAACACCATCCCCACCACCGAGGGCGGCATGCACCTGGCGGGCTTCCGCTCCGCCATCACGCGCGTGGTGAACGACTACGCCCGGCGCCAGGGGCTGTTGAAGGAACAGGAGGGACCCCTGGCCGGGGAGGACGTGCGGGAGGGCCTGTGCGCGGTCATCAGCCTGAAGATGACCGACCCGCAGTTTGAGGGGCAGACGAAGACCAAGCTGGGCAACACCGAGGTAAAGGGTCTGGTGGAGTCGGTGGTGGGCGAGACCTTCGGGGACTACCTGGAGACCCACCCCGCGGAGGCGCGGCGCATCGTGGCCAAGGCCATCCAGGCCATGCGGGCCCGGGAGGCGGCCAAACAGGCGCGCGACCTGGTGCGCCGCAAGAGCGCCCTGGAGGTGAGCACCCTCCCGGGCAAGCTGGCGGACTGCGCGGAGCGGGATCCGCTGCGGAGCGAGCTGTTCATCGTGGAGGGCGACTCCGCCGGCGGATCCGCCAAGCAGGGCCGGGACCGCCGTTTCCAGGCCATCCTGCCCATCCAGGGGAAGATCCTGAACGTGGAGAAGGCCCGGCTGGAGCGGATGTTCCACCACGAGGAGATCCGGGCGATCATCACCGCGCTGGGCACCGGCATCGGTCAGGACTTCGACCTGGCCAAGCGGCGGTACGACAAGGTGATCCTCATGACCGATGCGGACATCGACGGGGCCCACATCCGCACCCTGCTCCTGACCTTCTTCTACCGGCACATGCGCCAGCTCATTGAACACGGGAAGGTGTACGTGGCGGTCCCTCCTCTCTACCTGGTGCGCAACGGCAAGCGCAAGCGGTACGCGTACTCCGATGAGGAGCTCGCGGCCACCCTGAAGGAGTTCGGGGAGGACAGCGAGGTCCAGCGGTACAAGGGGCTCGGCGAGATGAACCCCGAGCAGCTGTGGGAGACCACCATGGACCCCTCGCGGCGGACCCTGGTGCGGGTCGAGCTGGAGGACGCGGAGGAGGCGGACCGCATCTTCCGCACCCTCATGGGCGAAGAGGTGGAGCCGCGCAGGCAGTTCATCGTGCGGTACGCCCGCGAGGTACGCAACCTGGACATCTAGGAACCGCAAGGCGGAGGTCTGCGGATGGAAGAGCGCATCGTCCCCAAGCCCGTGGAGCGGGAGATGCAGGAGGCGTATTTGGACTACGCCATGTCCGTGATCGTGTCGCGGGCGCTCCCGGACGTTCGGGACGGGCTCAAGCCGGTGCAGCGGCGCGTGCTGGTGGCCATGAACGACCTGGGTCTTCTGCCCAACCGTCCGTACCGGAAGTGCGCGAAGATCTGCGGGGACACCTCCGGCAACTACCACCCCCACGGCGAGGCGGTCATCTACCCCACCCTGGTGCGGCTGGCGCAGCCCTGGGTGATGCGCTACCCCCTGGTGGACGGCCAGGGCAACTTCGGGAGCGTGGACGACGACCCGCCGGCGGCCATGCGGTACACCGAAGCGCGGCTGACGCCGGTGGCCATGGAGATGCTGGCCGACCTTGACAAGGACACCGTGGACTTCGTTCCCAACTTCGACCAGACCCGGCGGGAACCGGTGGTGCTGCCCGCGCGGTTCCCCAACCTGCTGGTGAACGGCGCGACAGGGATCGCAGTGGGGATGGCCACCAACATCCCGCCCCACAACCTGGGCGAGGTGGTGGACGCCCTGGTGGCCCTGCTGGACCAGCCGGACCTCGCGACCGAGGAGCTGCTGCGCTTGGTGAAGGGGCCCGACTTCCCCACGGGCGGTCTGATCCTGGGGCGGGAAGGGATCCGGGAGGCGTACACCACGGGCCGTGGAACCGTTGTGATGCGCGCCAAGGCCACGGTGGAGGAGGTGCGGGGTGGCCGCGCCGCCATCGTGGTCACGGAGCTGCCCTACATGGTGAACAAGGCAGCCCTCATCAGCCGCATCGCGGAACTGGTGCGGGAGAAGAAGATCCAGGATGTGAGCGACCTGCGCGACGAGAGCGACCGGGAGGGGATCCGGGTCGTGGTGGAGCTGCGCCGGGACGCGAACCCGCAGGTGGTGCTGAACCAGCTGTACAAGCACACCCAGATGCAGGCCAACTTCGGCGTCATCCTCCTGGCGCTGGTGGGCGGGGTGCCGCGCCAGCTCACCCTGCGGGAGCTACTGGTGCACTACCTGGAGCACCGGCGGCAGGTGGTCACCCGCAGGACCCGGTTCGAGCTGGCGCGGGCGGAGGAGCGGGCGCACGTGCTGGAAGGCCTTAAGGTCGCGTTGGACCACCTGGACGCCGTGGTCCAGCTCATCCGGGGGGCCAGGGACGTCCCCACGGCCCGGGCCGGGCTCGTGCAGCGGTTCGGGCTCAGCGAGCGGCAGGCCGACGCGATCCTGGAGATGCGGCTGGCCCGCCTCACGGCCCTGGAGCGCAGCAAGGTGGAAGAGGAGTACCGCGAGCTCCTCAAGGCCATCGCGTACTACCAGGACGTGCTGCGGGACCCCAGGAAGGTGGACGCGGTGGTGCGGGAGGAGCTGGTGGACGTGAAGGCCCGGTACGGCGACGCCCGCCGGACCCGCATCGTCTCCGAGGAAGGGTCCACCTTCGAGGAAGAGGACCTGGTGCCGGACTCCGAGGTGGTCATCACCCTGACCCGGCAGGGGTACGTGAAGCGCGTGCCGCTGGAGACCTATCGGGCCCAGCGCCGCGGCGGCAAGGGGATCGTGGGGGCTGCGGCTCGCGAGGAGGACTTCGTGGAGCACGTGGTGGTCACCCACAACCACGCATACCTGCTCTTCTTCACCAACCGGGGGAAGGTCTACCGGCTGCGGGCCTTCGAGGTCCCGGAGTCGGGGCGGACCGCGCGCGGGACCGGGCTGATGAACCTGGTGGCCATGTCGGTGAACGAACGGGTGAACGCCATCATCCCCATCCGGTCCTTCGAAGACGAAGGGTACCTCTTCATGGCCACCCGGCGCGGGATGGTGAAGCGTACGGGCCTCATGGAGTTCGTGAATGCCAAGCGGGCGGGCATCCTGGCCGTGCACCTGCAGGAGGGTGACGAGCTGGTGGGGGTCCGGCGCACGGATGGCAGGCAGGAGATTATCCTGGCCACCCGGGAGGGTCAGAGCATCCGGTTCAGGGAGGCCGGGGTTCGGGTGATGGGCCGAGCCGCCGCGGGGGTGGTGGGGATCCGGCTCAGGAGCGGTGACGAGGTGGTGGGCGTGGCGGTGGCCAGCGACAAACCCGAGCTGCTCACCGTGACGGACCTGGGCTACGGGAAGCGCACTCCCGTGTCCCACTACCGCCTGCAAGCCCGGGGCGGGTACGGCGTGCGGAACATCCGTCTGTCCAGCAAGAACGGCAAGGTGGTGGCGGTGCGGGCGGTGGCGGAAGACGACGAGGTCCTGCTGGCCACGGAATCAGGGCAGATCCTGCGGACCCTGGTCCGCGAGGTCAGCACAGTGGGCCGGGCCGCCCAGGGTGTGCGGGTGATGCGCCTGCAGGAAGGCGACCGGGTGTCCGCGGTGGCCGTGGTGGAGGCAGAGCGCTAACCCGGAAGGCCGGGGCTCCGGGACCCCAGGAACGGTGCGGGTTTGGGCCCGCCGAGAAGAGGAGTCGCCTGCAGGGCCGTAGAATCGGAAGGGCCGGACCACACACCGCACGGAGGGGAGGAGCCGATGAACAAGGAGC
>JBEQAH010000081.1:0-7967 GCA_041640435.1 bacterium
GCGTCACGCCGCGCCTGCTCCCCCGCGGCCCGGGCCGCGGCCACCGCGGCCTCTGCCTGGCGCACTTCATCAGCCCGGGCCCCGGACCGCACGCGCGCCAGGTTCGCCTGCGCCGCCCGCAAGCCGGAGAGCGCTTGCTCTACCTGTGCCCGCGCTGCCCTCCACGCCGCCCGGGCGCGCTCCACCTCCGCCGCAGCCGCCGCCACCTGCGCCGCCGCCCGCAGCACCTCCTCCTCCGAGGCGCGGGCAGCGTGGCGGGCCTGCTCCGCCGCGGCCAGAAGCTCAGCCGCGTCCAGACGCGCGAGGACTTCGCCACGGCGCACCGCAGCACCCTCAGAGACAGCCCACGCGAGACGGCCAGGCAGAGAGAACCCCAGGTCCACGGCGCGGGCCTCGAACGCCCCCGTGATCGCGAGCACAACCTCCAGGTCACCCCGCCGCACCCGAGCAGCGTCCACAGGCTGGGGTGGTCTCGGAAAGCCGATGCCGAGCGACCACAGCAGCCCCGCGACCGCGGCGGCCACCACGAGCAACAATCCTGCGATGCGGCGCACGTTCCCCTCCGTTCCATCCTAGGCTACGGGCCGCAGCAAGTCCCGCTTGCCGACCCGGGTTCCTCAGAGATCGAGGAGGACGCCCCAGAGCAGATCGCTCTCGCTCGCCACCACCGCCTCCAGACGGAAGAAGACCACGAGGGTCTCCAGGATGGCCGCACCGGCACAGATCACATCTGCCCGCTCGGGCTGCAGGCCCGGGATCCTCCGGCGCAGGGCCAGGGGCATGGCGCACAGGCCGCGGACGAAGGAGGCGAGGCGCGCCGCGGGCAGGACGTGCCCGTGCACGCGGTCTGGGTCGTAGGGGTCAAGGCTGAGATCCACGGCCGCCAGCGAGGTGACCGTACCGCCGACCCCCACGGCGCGGCTCGCCCCGGACAGGAAGGCCCGGTGCGGCCGAACCCAGTCCAGCACTTCCCGGCGCAGGGCTTGTACCTCCACGTCCGCGGGCGGGTCACCGTGCAGACAGCGTTCCCGCAGGCGGACCGACCCCACGGGCACGCTCGCTTTGTGGACCACCCGGTGTCCCGACCCCAGCACCAGCTCGGTGCTGCCGCCGCCCACGTCCAGGACCAGGAGGGGATCCGGCAGGGCACCTAAGCCCGCCCGCACGCCCCGAAAGCTCAGCTCCGCCTCGGCGTCGCCGTCCAGCACCACCAGCGGGATGGGTTGCAGGTCCCGTTCGAGGGTAGAGCGGTTCGAGGCCTCCCGCACCGCGCTAGTGCCCACCACTACCACCCGCTCGGCGCCCGCTTGGTGGGCCAGGTGCCAGAACTCCCGCACCGCTCGCACCGTGCGGCCGATGGCCTGGGGGATCAGCACCCGGTTGCGGTCCACGCCCTCGCCCAGACGGGTGATCTCCAGCCGACGCAGTACAGGTCGGACCGAATCGCGGTGCACGTCCGCCACCAGGAGGCGGACCGAGTGGGTGCCCACGTCGATGGCAGCTCGGCGCACGCGGGGGAGCTACGGGCCCAGGCGGGCGATCAGGCGGAGCAGGCGACGCCGGAAGGTCTCCGGCACGCTCTCCTGGCAGCAGCGGCGCACGAACACCCGCAGGGCGCCCTCGAAGCGGTAGTGATCCAGGCAGTTGGGGCACGCCTCCAGGTGGGCCCGCAACTCCGCGCACGCGCCCGCGTCCAGCTCGCCGTCCAAAAACGCCCACAGCTTCGCCTCGAACTCCCTACAGTCCAACGGAGGCTCCCTCCGCCGCGGTGGTGATCCGGTGGTGGGATCGGACGTAGTCCCAGAGCTTGCGCTGAAGCAGCCGCCGCCCGCGGAACAGCCTCGACATCACCGTCCCCACGGGGATCCCGAGGATGTCCGCGATCTCCTTGTAGGAGAAGCCCTGAAGATCCGCCAGGATCACCACGCTGCGGAAGTGGTCGGGCAGCGACTCCAGCGCTTCCCGCACCTGGTGCTCCATGACGTGCTCCAGGAGCCTCTCCGGGTCTCCAACCCCGCGCAGCTGCTCGGACTCCTGCACCTTGTTGTACAGGTAGAACTCGCCCACGTCCTCCACGTCCGTGGTCTCCGGCTCGCGGGCGGTCTTCCGGCACCGGTCGATGTGGGCGTTCATGAGGATGCGGAAGAGCCACGCCCGGGCGTTGGTCCCCTCCGTGAAGGTGTGAAAAGACCGCCAGGCCTTGAGCAGCGTCTCCTGGATCAAGTCCTCCGCGTCCGCGCGATTGCGCGTGAGCCGCAGAGCTGCGCCGTAGAGCGCGTCCAGGTGCTGGCGCACCAGCGCCTCAAAGCGCGCCCGCTCCCCCTCGGCCCGCACAGCGCCTGCGGCCGCGAGCTGCTGTCCCCACTCCACGCCGTCCTCCGCCAACGAACTCCTCACGGGTCAAAAGCGAGGAACAGGGCCCTCCTGGACCGCGCATCCCCCGGGGCTTGTCCCCCGAAGCCCACTCGGTCGGGCACGACCCGCGCTTCCAGGAAAACCCTGTTCCGAACCGTCGCGCTTGGATTATAGCACGCGAGGAGATTCACGTCCCTCGAACGCGCGGTCCGGTGTCCCGGGGAGAGGCGGCAGGAGGTCCGCCAGCGTGGTGTTGCGGAGGACGTGGTCGGTGGCCTCCTTCAGCCGCAGCCACAGAGGCCGCAGGCCGCAGCCGGGTGCGTACACGCAGCCGGCTTCGTCGGTGTCCACGCACTCCCAGGGCGAGGTGGTCCCCTCCAGGACCAGGAACACCTCGTCCAGCCGAATGGCTTCAGGGGGCTTTGCCAAGCGGTGACCGCCGTGCGGGCCGCGTTTACTCGTCACGAACCCCGCGCGCCGGAGCTGTGCCAGGAGCTGGCTCAAGTACGGCTCCGGAAGCCCCTGCCGGCGGCCGATGTCGTGGGTCTGCACCGGGCCCAGGTGGCCGAACATGGCCAAGTCGATGAGGGCGCGCAGCCCGTACTCCGCCCGGGTCGAGAACCTCATGAGACCCTCAGCTCCAGCTCCCGGTACCCGCCCTCTGCGATGCGGTAGGCGCGCACCTCAGGCGGGTCGGTGGACAGGGATACGATGACGTACACCGCGAAGGGATCCGCGGCCCGCGCCACGTCCGTGCGGGAGGGCACCGCGGGCGTGGCCGGGTGGGAGTGGTAGTACCCCACCACCTCCAGCCCTCGCGCATCGACCTCCCGGTAGGCGCGCAGCAACTCGTGAGGGTCCATGCGGAACGTGTACGGGCTGCGGTCCGCGTTGGCCACGGGCCGCACCCACTCCACCCGCCCCTCCCTGCCGGCCAGCACCCCGCAGCACTCGTTCGGCGCTTCCGAGCGGGCATGCGAGACCATGGCGTCCACGTGCATCTGCTCCAGGGTCAATGCCTCCATCTCTCCGCACGGGGGAGATCGCCCGTTCGCCTTCGGGCCCCCCTTCAGCATACTACAGACCTCCCCACCGACGTACTCACACGTCTCGCCACAAGGCTGTGCTCAGATAGCGGTCCCCGCCATCCGGGCCAAGCGCCACCACCAGCCCCTCCTCCAGGTCCCGCGCCACCTCCAGCGCCGCCCAGACCGCAGCTCCCGTGGAAGCGCCAACGAACATCCCCTCCTCCCGCGCCAGGCGGCGCGCCATGGCGTAGGCAGCTTCGGTGCTGACCCCGAGCTTGCGATGGTGCACCGAGGGGTCGTAGATGCCAGGTCGGATGGAGGTGGCGATGTGCTTGAGCCCCTCGATCCCGTGAAGGGGGTCGTCGGGCTCCACCGCCACCACCTCCACCTCCGGGTTGAATTCCCTGAGCCGCCTGCCCACGCCTACCACGGTGCCCGTAGTGCCCAGGGTTCCCACGAAGTGGGTAATCCGGCCTTCTGTCTGCGCGAGGATCTCGGGCCCCGTGGTGTCGTAGTGGGCGCGCCAGTTGGACGGGTTGTTGTACTGGTCCGGCTTGTAGTATCGGCCCGGGTCCTCCGCCTGGATCCGCCGGGCCAGCAGGATGGCGCCGTCGGAGCCCTCCAGGGGGTCGCTGAACACCAGCTCCGCGCCGTACGCGCGGATCATCCGTTTGCGCTCCTCGCTGGCGTTGGCGGGCATCACCAGTTTCACCCGGTACCCCTTTGCGGCGCCGATCATGGCGTACGCGATGCCCGCGTTCCCAGAGGTGGAGTCGAGCAACACCTTGTCCGGCGTGAGCACCCCTCCCCGCTCCGCGTCCTCGATCATGCGCAGCACAGGCCGGTCCTTCACCGAGCCGCCCGGGTTGAACCACTCCGCCTTCACGCACACCTCCACCCGCTCCGGCAGTCCGCGGGTCACTCGCCGCAGGCGCAAGAGGGGCGTGTTGCCGATGCGTTGCAGGATTTCCTCGCCGACCCTCGGCGTCTGGGTCCCGAACCGGTAGGCCACGCTCCGCACGCTCCTCCTCGGGGTCACTCGTCGAACAGAACCGTGGGTTCCGGGTACGCCCGCACCCGGCCCTCTCGGACCCGCCCCCCCACCCACGCCCGCAGCCAGGCGTTCTTCTCCTCCGTGGAGCCAGGGCGGAAGGCGATCTCCAGGGGGAGGTTCACCCGCAGGGCGCGGCCGGGAACCACGTGGCGCGTGACGCCCGCGGGGAGCTTCGCGGCGTTGCGGGCCAGCTCCAGGATCTCGCTCTTGTCGAAGCGGCAGAAGACCACCAGCGCCGCCGCAGGGCCATACCGGGCCTGCAGGGCCTCCAGGTCCTCAAACTCCACCCGGTGGTAGGGAACCCGGTCCCGGTAGCTGGCCACAAGCCCGCGCAGGCGACGCGCTCCCTCCGGCAGGCTATCCGGCCGTCGGACCGCGCACACCTTCGTGCCCACCCGCACGCACGCCAGCGCCTGACGGGAAGACAGAAGCCGCGCGGCTTCTCCGGTGGCCAGGGTCTCGAGGGGCAGGGTGTCCTGCAGCAGGTCAGGCCAGCCCTCAGGGACCTGGACCAGGAGGTGGTGCCACCGGTCCAGGGTGACGGAGGGATCGGCGTAAGGCACGACCTGTACGGGGACGTGGGCCGCCCCCAGAGCCTCCAGCGCCGTTACGCGGTTGGCGCCGTCCAGGACCACGGCGCGCCCGTCGCCCAGCTCCGCCACGAGGGGTGGGTTGCGCAACACGCCCTCCTCCCGCAGGCGCCGCACCAGGCGCTCCACGCGGTCCGCGTCGTGCTCCTCGTGCAGCAGCAGGTTGGAGGTGGCGAAGAACCGCAAGTCGGGGAGGGCCCCCGCACGTCCGATCCGCCGGCCCGCCACGGCACCCTCTAGGCTCACGGGCCGCCGCCTCCCCCGCCTGCCCGCGCCCGGCCAGCGCACTGCGAGGTCACGGCGCTTGATGGAGCTCGCTCAAGGACAAAGGGACCTCCCGGCCGCTCCGCCGGCCATGGCGGGGATGATGGATACCTCGTCCGCCTCACCCACCGGGGTCTGCTGGCCCTGCAGGGTCCGGATCTCCGAGCCGTTGACGAACACGTTGATGAACGCGCGGACGGCACCGTCCTCATCGCACAGCTGCGCCCGCATCCCGGGGAATCGCTCGTCCAGCGCCCGCAACACGTCCGCCACGGTCCCGGGCGGCACTTCCACTCGGGAGGCCCCCCCCGTAAGGCGGCGCAGCGGGGCGGGCAGGTAGACGGTGGGCATCCTCCGCACCTCCTCTGTACGTGTGCCCGGCGGCGCCGGGCTTCCACGCAGCAGTCTATCATGGCGCGCGCCCCGGTCCGCGCGCCAGCTGCGGGCTAGCTCGCGATCGGCGTTCCGGCGGGAAGGAACCGGTCCGCGGGCACGGACTCCAGGCGGACCTCGAAGACCTCCTCGAAGCTCGACGCGTAAGCCTGCCGCACTTCCTCGAGCGGGACGGGGTGGCCCACGAGCCGCTCCAGGGAGGTGGGCACGTAGTCGATGCCGCACGGGTTGATCACTCGGAAGTGGCTCAGGTCTGTGTTCACGTTCAGGGCGAACCCGTGCAGAGTCACCCGGCGCTTCACCGCCACGCCGATGGCCGCGATCTTCTCCGCCCCAACCCACACACCGGTGAAGCCAGGCCGGCGGACCGCTTCAACCCCGTAGGCGCGCAGCGTCCGAATGATGGATTCTTCCAGCCTGCGCACGTAACCCACCACGTTCTCGTCGTACGCGCGCAGGTCCACGATGGGGTAGCCCACCAGCTGGCCCGGGCCGTGGTAGGTGACGCTCCCACCCCGCTCCACGTCGAACACGCCGAAGCCCATCCGCTCAAGCGTCTCCCTGGGGACGGGCAGGTGTTCGGGCTTGGTGGCCCGGCCGCACGTGATGACGGGAGGGTGCTCCAGAAGGAGCAGCACATCGGGAATCTCTGCGGCCTGTCTCCTCGCCACCAGGTGGCGCTGCAGCTCCCAGGTGGATGCGTAGTCGGCAAGGCCCGGGAGGTGCACCCGCCACGCAGTCCGCGGGGCCTTCCTGAAGAGGTCCCGGCCGCCTCCCATAGCCCCCAATTCTACCCGAGGGTACGGGCTGAGGTCGCAGGTGAGGTCGCGGGCGTATACAAGGCGTCCGCGACGGCCTGCTGACGCTTCCTGAGCTCCAGGCGGATCCGACCGAGGTTGGCGGTGCCGTTGCCCAGGATGACCAGCAGGGCCTCGGAACCCACGGGCGACACCACCATCGGCCCGCCCTCGTACTCTAGCATCAGCCCGAACAGCCGGCCCCGGCCGAGTTCGGTGGCCAGGGCGTCTGAGGCGGCCAGGCTGCTGGCGGTCACCGCGCCGAGGGCCTCCAGGTCCACGTCCTCGGTGGCCACGCCCTCAATCACGAACCCGTCGCGACCCACCACGAGCGCCGCGCTCACGCCGTCCAGCTGGGTGAACTCCCCCAGCAGCTTCCTCAGGTCTGACATCGTCCGACCCTCCTCCCCCGTGGTCTTCGCGCGGCCTACGGACGGGCCGCGCCCTTCAACAGCGTTGCCATCTGTCGGAGCGCTTTGTGCATCACCCGGGACACGTGCCGCTGGGAGATCCGCAGGCGGCGGGCCGCCTCGGTCTCCGTCAGGTCCTGGTAGAACAGCAGGTAGATCACCTTCCTCTGCAGCTCGCTCAGCCGCTCCACGGCCTGCAGAACCGCGATCCGGTCCTCCACGGGCAGCTGGAAGGTTTCGTACCGGAGGTGGCGGATCCGACGGGCGCGCTCCCCCTCCGCGCCCTCAAGGGAAAGCGGGGTGGCGGCTGCCCGGGCCCGGAGGATCTCCTGCACACCCTCGGGCGTGATGTTCATGGCCCGCGCGATGTCCTCCACCGAGGGGAGGGAGCCCGTCTGCTGCTGCAGCCGCTCCACGGTGCGCTCCAGTTCCCGGCTGAGGCGGCTGAGCCAGCGGGGCCGCCGGACCATCCCCACTTGGTCGCGCAAGTAGTGGCGGATCTCCCCCGCCACCAGGTGCGAAGCGTAGGTCTGGAACTTGACGCCCCGGTCAGGGTCGAAGCGATTCACGGCCAGCAACAGTCCCACGTAGCCCACCTGGACCAGGTCCTCGAGCGGTTCCCCGCTGACGCGGTACATCCGCGCGAGCCGCTCCACCAGCGGCGCGTAGGCGGCGCAGATCCGGGCGTGCACCACCGGATCTCCCGTGGCGCGATAGAGCCGGAACAGCTCCAGCGCCTGCTCGTCATCCGGCAGTCCGTCGGCTGCACGTTCCGTCACCGTCTGGCCCCCCGCCGGCTGAAGTAACGGGCTATCCACTTCCGCTGCTGGAGGTAGAGCAAAATCGGTTCCAACTCGGCGGGGCTGCGGCCGAGTTCGCCGCGCAGAGCCTCCAGCGTGCGGGTTCCGTCCAGCCGCCGGGCGACCTCAAGAGCCAATGATCCGAACCGGCGCTCGAGTTCCGCGCTGTTCGGGTCCTGCGGATCCTCCAGCCGGAGCGCGGGGGTCAGGATGAAGACGTCGGCGTCCTTAAAGGCCTGCCAGGAAGGGACTTCGGGTTCTGCGGGCGCGGGGGGC
>JBEQAH010000082.1:0-7906 GCA_041640435.1 bacterium
GGCGCCCTGCTTTCGGGAGCCGCAGACGCGCTGGAGCGGCTCTCGGACCGACTGGGCGCGCTGCTGGCCACCACCGCGGTTGTGAACGGGCTGTTCGCGGGCAACCGGTGGTCCCTGGGCATCGCGGGAGGGTTCGCCTCCCCTGTAGCCGCCCGTCTCATGCGTGAGGCCGACGCGGTCCTGGCCTTCGGCGCTTCGCTCAACATGTGGACCACCCGTCACGGTACGCTGATCAACCCCGCGGCCACCGTGGTACAGGTGGACACTGAACCGCAGGCCATCGGGCTGCACCACCCGGTGCACGTGGCGGTGGTGGGCGACGCGCGGGAAGCAGCGCTGGCGCTTCTGGAGGAGGCGGACCGGGCCTCGCTGCGGCCGTCACCCTGGCGGACCCCGGAGCTGGAGCGGGAGATCGCCCAGGGCCGGTGGCGGCATGTCCCCTACGAGGACGCCAGCGACGGCACCGCCCTGGACCCGCGGACCCTGTCCATCGCACTGGACGAGATCCTCCCGCCCGAGCGCGTGGTGGCCACCGACTCCGGGCACTTCATGGGCTTCCCGGCCATGTACCTGCAGGTGCCGGACGCCCGCAGCTTCGTATTCACCCAGGGGTTCCAGGCCGTCGGCTTGGGGCTCGCCACCGCGGTGGGCGCTTCGGTGGCCCGCCCGGACCGTCTCGTGGTGGCTGCCCTGGGAGACGGCGGCGCCCTCATGGGACTGTCGGAGCTGGAGACCGTCGCCCGCCTGGGCCTGCGGATGCTGGTGGTGGTGTACAACGACGCCGCCTACGGAGCCGAAGTTCATCACTTCCGGCCCGAGGGGCCGGCCGCAGGACTCGTGCAGTTCCCTGACGTGGACTTCGCGGCCCTGGCGCGGGCTGCGGGGTTGCGGGCGGCCACCGCCCGCCGGGTGGAAGACCTGGAGGCCGTGCGGGCGTGGGTGGCGGAGGGTGGCCAGGGCGGCATGCTGGTGGACGCTAAGGTTACGCCCGCGGTGGTGGCCGAGTGGCTGGAGGACGCCTTTCGCGGCCACTGAGGGGGTAGGGGATGGTTACGCACGAGGACGTTCCGCAGCGTTTCAACGTGGCGCGGTACTTCCTCGACCGCCACGTGGAGGAAGGCCGCGGCGGCCGGGTGGCCCTGTACTCCGGGAATCGGGCGGTGACCTACGCCGAGCTTGTGGAGCTCTCGTACCGGGTGGGGAACGTCCTGCGCGACCTGGGGGTGGAGCCCGAGGACCGGGTGCTGCTGGCCCTCTCCGACGGCGTGGAGTTCGTGGCCACGTGGTACGCGGTCGTGCGCATGGGTGCGGTGACCGCGGAGGTGTACACCTTCCTGCAGGCGCACGACTACGCGTACTACCTGGACTACGTCCGCCCGCGGGTGGTGGTGACGGACCCACAGACCCACGGGAAGGTGCGGGAGGCGGCTCGGGAAGTGGGGTACCGGGGTCGGCTGCTCGCCGTGGGCGTGGCGGACCTGCAGGCGGGGGAGGAGGACTTCGAGGCCTGGGTGGCCCGGGCGCCCGCGGGACCCGTGGTGGAGGACACCACGAAGGACGACGTGGCCCTGTGGAAGTTCACCACCGGCACCACGGGTCGGCCCAAGGCGGTGGTGCACTGCCACTTCGCGCCGTACCTGAGCTTCTGGAATTACGCTCAGGAGGTGATCCGGTACACGCCGGAGGACGTGGTCCTCCCCGTCCCCAAGCTGTTCTTCGGCTACGCGCGGGACTGTACCGCCCTGTTCCCCTTCGGGGTGGGGGCCGCGGGCGTGGTGTTCCCGGAGCGTTCTACGCCGGAGCGGATCTTCGAGCTCGTCGCGCGCCACCGCCCCACGATCCTGATCCAGGTGCCCACCATGATGCACGCCATGGTGAACCATCCGGAGGCAGACCGCTACGACCTGTCGTGCGTGCGACTGGCCACCTCCGCGGGCGAAGCGCTGCCCGCAGAGCTGTACCACCGCTGGAAGGAGAAGTTCGGCGTGGAGGTGGTGGACGGCATCGGGTCGTCCGAGCTGTACCACATCTACGTCTCCAACCGGCCGGGCCAGGTGCGGGCGGGCAGCGTGGGCAGGCCGTGCCCGGGCTACCGCGCGGAGGTCCGCGACCCGGAAGGGCGCCCGCTCCCACGGGGTGAGGTGGGCGAGCTGTGGGTGTGGGGTGAGACGGCGGCGCTCCTGTACTGGAAGGACCGGGCCAAGTCGGTGCGCACGTTCCACGGGAACTGGGTGCGAACGGGAGATCTGTTCCGCGAGGATGCGGAGGGCTACTTCTGGTACCAGGGCCGCGCGGACGACCTCATGAAGGTGGGAGGCGTTTGGGTGGCGCCGATGGAGGTGGAGGACTGCCTCCGGCAGCACCCCCTGGTGGACGACTGTGCGGTGATCCCGCTCGTGCGCGAGGGGTTGTCGGTGCCCGCCGCGTACGTGGTGCTGCGGGATCCAGAGGCTGCAGGCCCCGAGCTCGCCCGGGAGTTGCAAGAGCACGTCCGGCAGCACCTGAGCCCGCACAAATACCCCCGGGAGGTGTACTTCCTGCCGTCCCTCCCGCGGACCCCGTCGGGCAAGGTGGACCGCAGGCAGCTACGGGAGAGTGCTGGGTCAGCGGGCTAGGCGACCGGGTCGGTCCCGGCCCTCCCCGCGCAGGACCGCGCGGATGGTCTCCACCAGTAGGTCCACGAGCACCTGAAAGGTGTGCTCGCCCTCCTCCGCGGTGGCGTCCGCGGGCCACCCGCAGTACGCCTGTTGCATTCCGAAGCCTTGGAAGTCCCTCTGCCCTGTCGCCATGGCCTGCGCGAGGTTCACGGGCACCGGAGGCAGCGAGCGCAGCAAGGCCCCATCCACCAGGTCGGGCCGTTCCGCCAGCACCAGGGACGTTTCGTAGCGGCCCGCGTGGCATGCCCCGCTGCGAAACTCCTCCGTGAGCCGCTGCGCCCGCTCCCGGCGCGTGAGGTCGAGGTAGCCCACCACGACCCCGGTCTGGGCCTGCACCGCGTCCAGGGCCTCGTGCACGCAGCGCACCTGCTCCGGCTCGAAGTGGTGGTTGACCACCACGATCCACCGGAAGCCCTGCCGCACCAGGTCCGTGCACACGTCCACGAGAACGCCCCGCAACGTAGCCTCCGAAACCCCCACCGCACCCGGGAAGGCCGCGGCGCACCGGGTGACCCCGTAGGGGACCGGCGGGAGGACCAGCACGCGCACCTCCGGGTCGTCCCTCAAGCGCTGCGCCGCGCGCCTGCAAATGCCCCACGAGATCACCAGGTCGGCGCCCAGGGGCCCGTGCGGGCCGTGGGGCTCCACAGCGCCGAGGGGCAGCAGCAGGACCGGCCGGCGCGGGGAATCCCGCACCGCGCCGGCGGCGGGCCAGCTCAGCTCTGCGAACTCCCAGGTCATAGCAAGAGGTAGCGGCGCCGAACCTCCTGGTTGCCCTGCAGCTCTTCCACCGTTCCCTCGAACCGGATCCGGCCGTCGTCGATCACGTACCCGCGGTCCGCCAGGCGCAGCGCCGCCCCCACGTTCTGCTCTGCGAGCAGCACCGTGAGCCCCGAGGCCTTGAGGGTGCGAATCCGGTCCTCCAGGGCGCGCACGAGCATGGGCGCGAGCCCTTCCATGGGCTCGTCCAGCAACAGCAGGTCCGGGTTGCCCACCAGCGCCCGTGCGATGGCCAGCATCTTCTGCTCGCCGCCGCTCAGGTGACTGCCGCGGTGGTGCTGCTTTTCCCGCAACACGGGGAACAGCTCGAAGACCCTCTCCAGGGTCCAGTACCCACCCGCCCGCGCGCGCATGCCCACCTCGAGGTTCTCCAGCACCGTCAGGTCCGGGAAGATCCGGCGGTCGTCGGGCACGTATCCGACCCCCTGCTGTGCCACCACGTGGGGCGGCCGACCGGTCAGCTCCTGACCCCGGTAGCGGACGCGTCCTTGCCGCGGTGGCAGGAGCCCTGCCACGGTTTTCAGGGTCGTGCTCTTGCCTGCGCCGTTACGCCCCAGCAGGAAGGCCACCTCACCCTCCCACACCCGGAGGGAGACGTCGAACAGCACGTGGCTCAGCCCGTAGTACGCGTGCACACCCTCCGCCTCCAGGAGCGGATTCCCTCGCGGAGCGGTGGCCGCGGGCCGAGGAGAAGTGGCGCCCCCCTCCGCGTCTCCCAGGTAGGCCCGCTGGACCTCCGGGTGGCGCCGGACCTCCTCGGGAGATCCCTGCACCAAAGTGCGCCCCTGGTGCATGACCACCACGCTGTGGGCGGTGGAGAACACCACGTCCATGTCGTGCTCACAGAACAGGATGGTCAGCCCCTGGTCCCGGTTCAGCCGAGTGATCAGGTCCAGCGTGGCGGCGGTCTCCTCGGGGGACATCCCCGCGGTGGGCTCGTCCAGCACCAGAAGCCTGGGTTGGCTCGCCAGGGCCACGGCGATCTCCAGGACCCGCTGGTCTCCGTGGGAAAGGGTGGCGGCCAGGTGGTCCGCGCGGTCGGCCAGCCCGGTGTGCTCCAGGATCTCCTGGGCCTCCTGAGCCGCAAAGCGAAAGGCCGGACGCACGAGGTGGAACGTCCGGCGCGCCCGGGCGAGGGCCGCGGCGTGCACATTCTCGAAAACCGACAGGCGCGGGAAGATGTTGGCGATCTGGAAGGTCCGGCCGAGGCCGGCGCGGCAGCGGCGGTGGGCGGGCCAGCGGGACACGTCCCGGCCGCCGAGGAAGACCCGCCCGCGATCCGGGAGCAGCACCCCGGTGATCAGGTTGAAGAGCGTGGTCTTGCCCGCGCCGTTGGGACCGATCACGGCCACGATCTGACCCGCGTCCACGTGGAGGGACGCGCCGCGCACCGCCGGGAAGCCGTCGAAGGAGCGGTGCAGGTCCTCGACCCGGAGGAGCTCAGGCATGGAGCCCTCCCGGGCGGGGGGCCCGGGCTGGCTCCTGTACGGGCCGCGGCCGCAGGCGCCGACCGACCTCGCCCATGATGCCCTCGGGGAGGAAAAAGATGAGCAGGATCAGCAACAGGCCCAGCACCAGGGTCCAGTACTCGGTGTAGCGGCCGACCAGAGTCCGCAGGGCGACCACCAGAGCAGCCCCCACCATCGGGCCCGGGAAGGTGAACCAGCCGCCCAGCAGGCACATGACCAGGATCTCCAGGGACAAGACCCAAAACAGCATGTTGGGGAACACGGACCGCTCCAGCACCACGTACAGGACGCCGGCCACCCCGGCGAAGAACGCCGCGAGCACCATGGCCGCCAGCTGGTGGCCGCGCACATCTACGCCCATCACGTGGGCTCGCTGGGGGTTGTCGCGGATGGCCTGCAGTGTCAGGCCGAAGGGTGAGCGAACGACGAGCCACAGCGCCGCCAGGGAGCACGCCACGGTGACCAGCACGAAGACGTACGCACCCCCCAGGGTCTGCAACCCCGCGGGCAGGGGGATCCCGTGGATCCCGTTGTCCCCACCCGTCACCGGATACCAGCGGAGGGCCACGATCCACACGAAGGATCCCAACGAGAGCTGCAGCATCCCGAAGTATAGACGCGACAGGCGCACGCAGAAGGAGCCGATCACCAGGCCCGCGGCCGCCGCGGACACCGGCCCGGCCAGGAGGGCCAGCCACGCGGGCCAGTCCAGGCGGGTGATCCCCACCGCGGCGGTGTAAGCCCCGATCCCGTAGAACACCGCGTGGTGGAACTGGTACAGCCCACCGTAGCCCAGGACCAGGTTCAGGCTCATGGCGAGCAGGCCGGTGACCAGGCAGAGCGCCACGAGGTACACGTAGAAAGGGGGAAGCCAGGCGGGGGCCGCCGCCAGGGCGGCCACGAGCAGCACCAGCGCGGCACGGGCGCTCACCATGCCGACCGCGTGAGCCCCGTGGGGCGCACGAGCAACACCGCCGCAGTCACCGCGTAGGGGAAGGCGATGGCGAACTGAGGCCACACCAGGAGTCCCAGGGACTGGGTCAGGCCGAACAACAGCGAGCCCGCCAGCGCGCCCCACAGGTTTCCGAGACCTCCCACGATCACGATGAGGAAGCTCTCTACGAGCAGGGTGTGGTCCATCCCCAGGGTGATGCTGGTGGTGGGGGCCACCAGCGCGCCGCCCAGGCCCGCGAGGAAGCAGCCCACCGTGAAGGCCAGGGCGAACACCCGGCTCACGTCCACGCCCAAAACACCCACCATGTCCCGGTCCGTGGCTGCGGCGCGGGCCAGCTTGCCCACCCGGGTGCGGTGCGCGAACAGCCACAGGGCCACGGCCACCAGCGGACCCGCACCGAGCAGCACCAGGTTGAACCGAGGCAACGCCACCCCGAGCACGCTCACCGCGCCCTGCAAAGACGGTGGGGGAACCAGAGAGCGGTAAGTGGGACCCCACGCCATTTTAACCAAGTCGTTCAGGATGAGCATGACCCCGAAGGTGAACAGGATGAGCATCAGGTGTTCGCGGTGGTACAGCCGTGCCAGCAACAGCCTCTCCACCAGCAGACCCACCGCGGCGGTGGCGAACGGCGCCACGGCCAACCCCACCCACATGCCCGCGGGGTGCCCGCGGAACGCTTCGGCCACCGTCCAGGCCACGAAGGCGCCGGTCATGTACAGGGAGCCGTGGAAGACGTTGGGGACCCGCAGCACACCGAGGACAAGGGTGAGCCCGGCCGAGACCACGAAGAGGATCATGGCCCGGCTCAGGCCCACCAGGAGCTGGCCAGCGACCGCGCCGGCGTCCACGGTCTAGCGCGCTCGTTCCCGCGCCCGCCGGATGTCGTCGCAGGTCGGCATCACGTCCCGGCCCGGGATCGTGACCAGATCCCCCGCCACCAGGAACGGGAACCGGGGGTCACGACGGGTGACCCCGAAGAACAGCGGCAACATGGCCTGGTGGTCGCACGCCCGCATCTCCACCTCGCCCACCGGGGTCTGGATCCGCAGGCCCTCCAGGGCATCCACAAACCGCTCCCGGTCCAGCGACCGCGCCCGGCGGAACGCCTCCGCGATGAAGTGGGCGGTGATGTAGCCGTGGAAGGCCGGGAAGCCCGGCGGGTCCCGGTAAGCCGCCTGGAAGTCCTGCACGAACTTCCGGTTCGCGGGGCTGTCGGGGTAGTAGAACAGGTAGTCGGTGGTGCCGAACACGCCCTCCGGTGCTGCAGTTCCCAGGGGCCGGAGCACCGTTACATCGATGGCCGTGTGGATGGCCGAGGGGAGGCGCTGAGCGAACCCGATGACCTGCATGGTCCGAAGCACGTTGGCCATCCCGGCCCCGCCCGTGCCGAAGAACACCGCCTGGGGTTGCTGCCGCGCCTGCATGATCTGGGTCAGGTAGGGGACGAGGTCCGGCTCGCCGGTGCGCCACCAGGTCTGGTTCACCAGCTCCGCCTCCGGCTTCAGGCGCTTCATGAACCGCCAGAAGGAGTTCGTCACCGCGTGGCCGTACTCGTAGTCCTCCGCGGCGAGCCAGAAGCGGGTGTAGCCGCGGCGGCCCAGGGCTTCCGCCAGAGCCTTTCCGGCCATGGCGGTATTCTCGGTGGTACTGAACACGTAGCGGTGCCCGCGGGCACCCGTGATGGCCTCGCTCTTACTGATCCACACGATGAAGGGCACCCGCTGCTCCCGGGCGAAGGCGGAGATGGCCAGCGCGGTGGCGCTGTTGATGGTCCCCACCAACACGTCCACCCGCTCCTGGAGCACCAGCTCCCGCGCCATGCTGAGCCCGATCTCGGGGCTAAAGCGCTCGTCCCGGGTGACAAACTCGATCCGGGCGCCGTAGACCCCATCCCGGTTGATCTCTTGCAACGCCAAGCGAAAACCGTTCAGGGCGTCGTTCCCGAACACCGCGGGCGGCCCGCTGTAGGTGTCCACGATGCCGACCTTGATGTTGCGGTCGAACCGGACCGCGGGCGCTGCCGCGGCCGTCGTGGCGGCCAG
>JBEQAH010000083.1:0-7852 GCA_041640435.1 bacterium
TGGTTGACTGCACGGGAGATCGCCTCGTACGCTGGAGTTACGCGCTGCGTGGGCGATGGGGCTCGCCCTAGCATACCCGGCGGCGGCCGGGTTGATGGCTCCTACCGGTCATCGGTGGGGTTTTTTATTTTGGGGATGTCCGTCTCGACCTTGAGGCTCGCGGGAGAGGACCTGGCCCACCTGGCCAGGGCCCTGGCCTCGCTGGAGTTGTGGCCCCTGGAGGAGGGTCTGGCCTGGCTGATCCGGCAAGGCGCGCGCGCCTACCTCCGCGACCAACGGGCCTGGGAGGAGTTGAACCGCCGCGGGGCCCCGGATCGGGATCCTGACCGCCTGGAGCTCCAGCGCCGGGAACTTGCCGCCCACGTCTTCTTCATGCGGGCCCGGGTTCTGCGCACGGAACTCGAGCGGGATGCGCTGCTGGCTCGGGTGGACGCCCTCGGCCAGGAGTACGAGGCCTTGCGCCGCCGTCTCGCGCAGCTGCGGTGGGAGCTGGAGCGCCTGAAGGTGGCGCTCGGGGATGCGAGATGAGCGAGGAGTACGATGTGGTGGTCACCGTGCGGCTCGTCCTGGACGATGCCACGCGGGCCGAAGTGGAGCCGGTGATCCAGGCCCAGGGCTGGCGCCCCGAGGAAGGACTGCTGATCCTCTTGGGCTACGGCGCAGCGGTGCACCTGGATCCGCCGGAACAAGACCTCCTCCACGCCGTGGGAGCCTTCCGCGCAGAGCTCGCCACCCTCCGCCACCGGGCCTTCCGGGCCGATGAGACCGTGCGCGCCCTCCGGATGAACCTCATCGGACTTGAGGCGTCGGTGGCACAGGCCCATCGGTCCCTCCGTCGGCTGGAACAGGAGGTGACGGACCTGTGGAACCGCGCTCGGGAGGCTGATGTCGTACTCTCCGAGGAAGCCCCGTCCGAGCCACAGGAGGAAACCCGCAGGCGACTTTGGGACCTCTTCGGCCGCGCGGATGACGACAGGCCATGAAGTTCAACGGCGCACATGCCGCACGGCCCTCCGCGCGAGGCACGGCCCTGCGGTTCGTCCTCCTCCTGGGGGGGGTGAGTCTTTTCGCCGACGCCACGTACGAGGGAGCCCGCAGCATCACCGGTCCGTTCCTCGCCACCCTGGGCGCGTCGGCCGCCGTGGTGGGGGTGGTGGCCGGTGCGGGGGAGTTGGTGGGGTACGCGGTGCGGCTCCTCTCGGGCCTCCTGGCGGATCGCACGCGCCGGTACTGGCCTCTCACGCTGGCGGGGTACACGTTGAACCTGGTCGCTGTACCCCTGCTGGCGCTGGCGGGCCGCTGGGAGGTGGCCGCTCTGCTCATCCTGGCCGAGCGGGTCGGGAAGGCGATCCGCACTCCTGCCCGGGATGCCATACTCTCCCACGCCACCGCGCGGGTGGGAAGCGGCTTCGGGTTCGGGGTGCACGAGGCACTGGACCAGGTCGGGGCGGTGGCAGGGCCTCTGCTGGTGGCGGCGGTCCTCGCGTGGGGCGGGACCTACCGCCACGCCTTCGCGGCGTTGTTCCTGCCCGCCGTCGTCTGCCTGAGCGTCCTCGTGTTCGCCTGGCGCACCCACCCGGAGCCGATGGCTTTGGAACAGGGTCGGCAGCGGGTTGTGACCCAGCTGCTCCCGCACAGCCTCCGGTGGTACCTGGCGGGGATCGGCCTCGTGGCCGCCGGGTACGCGGACTTCTCCCTCTTGGCTTACCACTTCGTGCACGCGCAGGTGGCGTCCGCGGAAGCGGTCCCGCTCCTGTACGCCCTGGCCATGGCTTCCGACGCCGGTGCGGCGATCCTCTTCGGTCGCTGGTTCGACCGGGTGGGCATGCGCGCCCTTGTGTCTGCGACCCTCCTTGCGGCTGGCTTCGCACCCCTCGCTTTCCTCACCAGGTCCCCTGCGGTGGCCCTGGGCGCCGTGCTTTGGGGGATGGGAGTCGGCGTGCAGGAGTCCATCCTGCGAGCCGCGGTGGCGGAGATGGTCCCCCCGGATCGGCGGGCCTCAGCCTACGGCCTCTTCAACGCCACATTCGGCGTTTGCTGGTTTGCCGGGAGCGCGGCCTTGGGGTTCCTCTACGGCATCAACCCCGTCCTCCCCGTGGCCTTTAGCCTTCTCGCGCAGCTCGCCGCCGTCCCCTTCTTCGTGGCCGCGGGTCGGAGCCGTGCGCGGGTGGGACTGCCGGCCACCCTTGACCCCGCCGCGCCTGACGGATAGAGTCTTCGGTGAAGGCGATGGAGCCCGCCTGAACCGCCTCGGGAAGAGGCTGATGGCTCCTACCCAGGCTGTGGGTAGGGGCCGTTTGTTTTGCGCCTCTACCCGAAAGGAGATGGCTCCATGGACCAGCTCTGGTTCACCGCCACCCTATGGTTGGTACTGGCGCTCCTGGCAACCCTCCTCGGCACCTGGTTAAACCTCTCGGTGGCCCTCACCGAGATCGTCACGGGGGTGGGGGCGCAGTGGATCCTGGACACCTTGGGCTGGTCGCACGCCATGAAGGCCCAAGAAGGATGGGTCACCTTCCTCGCCTCGGCAGGCGCGGTGGTGCTCACCTTCCTGGCTGGCGCTGAGCTGGAGCCTCAGACCTTCCGCAAGCGGTGGCGGGAGAGCACGGCCTTGGGCCTTGTTGGGTTTGGAGCTCCCTTCTTGGGTGCGGCGGGTGCGGCTCGTTTTTTGCTCGGGTGGGATCCTCGCGCCAGCTGGCTGGCGGGTGTGGCCCTCTCGACAACCTCCGTGGCCGTCGTGTACGCCGTGCTCCTGGAGCTGGGCTTGAACCAGACGGAGTTCGGCAAGGTCATCCTGAGCGCCTGCTTCATCAACGACCTCGCCACCGTCATCGCGCTCGGCCTGCTGTTCGCCCCGTTCACCACTCGCACCGCGCTGTTCGTCGTTACCCTCGTCGCCGGGCTGGCGGTCCTGGTCTGGGCCACCGGCCCCCTGTTCCGGCGCTATGGGGGACGGACCGCAGAGTTTGAGGCCAAGTTCCTGCTCCTGGCGTTGTTCTTCCTGGGCGGCCTTGCGGCCTGGTCCGGATCGGAGGCCGTGCTCCCCGCCTACCTGACCGGGATGGCCCTAGCGGGTGTCGTGGGGAGGGACCATGGGTTGCTCCGTCGGCTCCGGACTCTGGCGTTCGGTCTGCTCACACCCTTCTACTTCATCCGGGCCGGCTCGCTCGTGCAGATCCCCGCCCTCCTGGGAGGCTTCGGACCCTTCGCGATCCTGTTCGCCGCGAAGGCCGCGAGCAAGTTCGTGGGGATCTTCCCCCTCACCCGGGGCTACCGGTACGCGCCGGACGAGGCCATGTACACGACCCTCTTGATGTCGACCGGTCTCACGTTCGGAACCATTTCGTCCCTCTACGGGCTTACCCACGGGATCATCACGCGGTCCCAGTACTCGCTCCTCGTGGCCGCGGTGATCGCCAGCGCCGTGGTCCCGACTTGGGTGGCCAACCGGTTCTTCCTGCCCCGCCACCACGTGGAGTACACGCTGGCGGCGTCGCGGGCCGTCCCGGCGGTAGGAGGTGAGTAGTGTTCCGGAAGATGCTGCTCGGTTTCGACGGTTCGCCCGCGGCCCGAAAGGCCCTCCAGGTTGCCCTCGACCTCGCCCAGCGGTACGGTGCGGCGCTCACGGCTCTGGCTGTGGTCCGACCTCCGGAGTTCGCGGAGCTGGAGGCGGAGGTGAGCGCGGCCCTGGCGGAGGCGCGGGGCCCGCTCGCGGAGGCCTTCCGCTGGGCCCGGGCGGAGGCGCACAGGACGGGGGTGTCCCTAGAGATCCGCATCCAGGCCGGCCATCCGGCTGAAACCCTCGTGCGGCTCGCCCGAGAGGAAGGGTTCGACCTCATCGTGCTGGGCCGGCGCGGGCTCACGCCGGTGCAGCGCTGGATGCTGGGATCGGTGTCCGAGCGCGTCCTGCGCTATGCCCACTGTCCGGTCATGGTGGTCCACTGATGGGCGAACCGTACAGCGTCCTGTTCCCGCCCGAAGAGGCGCGGCCCCCACTTTGGCCTGACCCGCCCCCGTTCTTCCGGGATCTCCTCCTCGACCGGATCGTAGATGCCATCGACCGGATCGTAGATGCCATCGTCGCCGGCCGGGAGGCGTATGACCTGAAGCCGTTCTTCTACACGCCCCTTCAGAGTCCCCACGCCATCGCTTTCCGCCAGGACGTGGTGCGGGATTTGGAAGATCCCTCCCTCCAAAGGGAGCTCGCGGCCTTCAGCTCGTCCATGGGCACCGTCCGCACCTACCTGTCGCACGCGGAGAAGGCCTCCCACCGGCGCCAGAGGGAGCGGTGGCTCTTGGACGCGGTCGCCCACTACGGCGAGGCCGTCCGCCGCCTGGCCCGTGCGCTCAGCCAGGCCCCCCTCCGCTCCCGGGGGCTTGCGGCGTTCCGCGACTATCTCCAGACCTACACCGCCTCCCCGGCCTTCACGCTTCTGGTCGAGGAGGCTGAAGAGCTGCTGGGTGAGCTGCGCTCCCTCCGGTACACCGTTCTCCTCCGGGGATTGCGGGTCGAAGTCCGTCCCTACGCCCGGGAACCCGACTACGGCGAGGAGATCGTGCTCACCTTCCAGCGGTTCCGCCAGGAGGAGGCTAGGGAGTACCGGTTCCCCTTCCCCGATTCCCATGAGATGAACCACGTGGAATCGCGCATCCTGGACGGTGTCGCGGAGCTCCACGCCGACCTTTTCTCCCGGGTCTTCCGCTTCTGGACCGCGCACCGCCACTTCCTGGATCCCAAGGTGGTTGCCTTCGACCGGGAGGTCCAGTTCTACCTCGCTTACCTGGAGTTTATCGCCCCGCTGCGACGGGCTGGCCTCCAGTTCTGTTTCCCCCGGGTGAGCGAGGGCAGCAAGGAAGTCCGGGCGTACGAGGTCTTCGACCTGGCCCTCGCCCACAAGCTCGTCTCTGAGGGATCCGTTCCGGTCTGCAACGACATCTGCCTGAAAGGGCCCGAGCGCATCCTCGTGGTCACCGGTCCCAACCAGGGAGGGAAGACCACCTTCGCCCGCGCCTTCGGCCAGCTCCACGCCTTGGCCTCCCTGGGCCTCCCCGTGCCCGGGCGGGACGTACTCCTGCCGCTGCCCGACCGGATCTTCACCCACTTCCAGCGCGAGGAGCTGGCCACAGACCTCCGCGGCAGGCTGGAGGACGACCTCCTCCGGATTCGGGAGATCCTGCGCTCGGCGACACCCCGCAGCATCGTGATCATCAACGAGATCTTCTCCTCCACGACCCTCCGGGATGCCCTCCTCCTGAGCCGGCGGATCGCCTCGGCGCTGTTGGAGCTCGATCTCGTGTGCGTCTGGGTGACGTTCCTGGACGAGCTGAGTCGGCTGGGGGAGAAGGTGGTCAGCATGGTCGCCTTGGTCTCCCCCCACAACCCCGAGGAGCGCACCTACCGAGTTGTCCGTCGGCCCGCCGACGGACTCGCCTACGCCCTTGCCCTCGCCCACAAGTACGGCCTCACCGACCCACAGATCCGGGAGCGCATCCGGCCTTGAAGGCGCGCCTCCTTCACCCCCAGATGGACTTCCCCTGGCGATGGGCGAAGCAGGCAGCGGCAGAACGCGCCGCGCTGCGCGTCGGCGGTCGGTACTGGCGGCCCGAGGGCTTCGACCCGAGGGCGGCCCTCCCGTGGAACGCGGATGACCTCGTCTCCGACCTCGGCCTGCTCCCCCTCCTGGAGACCATGGCGAGGGAGGACGACTGGATTTTCGAAGTGAGCCGTCGGGTCCTGCTGGAAGGCACCTCAGGCGATCTCGACACCATCCGGTACCGCCAGGCGATCCTTCAGGACTGCCTCGATCACCCGCAGGTTGTCCGCGAGCTGTACGGCCTCGTGGCGGAAGCAGCCCATCAAGTTCGCGAGGTGCACTCGGGGATTCTTTCCCGCTACCCGGACTGGGTGCTGCGGGAGTCCGTGGAGACCCTTCGCACCCTGTCAAGCTCCCTGAGAAGGCTACGGGCCCTGGCCGACGACGTCCTCCACCGCTTTCGCTCCCCGGGATGGCGGGCTCTCTTCGCCGCGATCCAGGAGAACCTCGGCGGCACGTACCTGAGCGAAGTGGAAGATCACCTCCAGGACTTGACATTCCCCCAGGGCGTCCTCCTCAGCGCCCAGCTGGGCGAGGCGAACAAGGGTACCCGGTACCTCCTTCACCGCATCCCCGGCCGGCGCCAGAGTTGGACGGACCGATGGCGGGCACTCTTCGGGCCGAAAGCACCTGTGTTCCGGTTCGAAGTCCATCCCCGCGACGAGGCCGGCGTTCGAGCGCTGGGGGAGCTCCGCAACCGCGCCATCGCGGCTGCAGCGAACAGCCTGGGGCAGGCGGCCGACCACGTCCGAGACTTCTTCCTGATGTTGCGCGCAGAGCTCGCCTTCTACGTGGGCTGCCTCAACCTCCACCAGGCGCTCTCGCACCGCGGATACCCCACCTGCATCCCGACCCCCTACCCGGCCCGCGAGCGGTTTCTCAGCTTCCACGGCCTCTACGACCCCGGACTCGCCCTCACGACGAATCGGCCAGTGGTCCCCAACCACCTGGAGGCCGCCGACGCCCTACTCGTGTTCATCACCGGACCGAACTCGGGTGGCAAGACCACGTTCCTGCGCAGTATCGGCATCGCCCAGCTCATGATGCAAGCCGGGATGCTCGTGCCGGCGGAGCGGTACGGTGCGAGCGTGTGTTGTGGCCTGTTCACCCACTTCCCCCGCGGGGAGGACGTCGGGATGAAGAGGGGGAAGCTCGAGGAGGAGCTCCGTCGCATGAGCGAGATCGTGGACCACATCCGGCCGGGCTCCCTCCTGCTGGTGAACGAGGCCTTCGCCTCCACGAACGAACGGGAGGGGTCCGAGATCGCCCGGCAGATCGTCCGGGCCCTCACCGGGCGGGGCGTGCGGGTGTTCTTCGTCACCCACCTCTTCGAGCTGGCCCACTCCTTCTACGCTGAGGGCCCCGGGGGGGTGTTCCTTCGCGCCGAGCGCCTTCCAGGCGGAACCCGGACCTACCGGATTCAGGTGGGAGAACCCCTCGCCACAAGCTACGGAGAGGACGTGTACCGGCAGGTCTTCGGCCTTGTGCCCGCGCGCATCCCGGCCGGGGAGCCGTAACGCTCCCTCCCGGGCCCGGCTCACGGCGGCGGGCACCGTGCGGCGATGAAGAGGCGGAGGGCGCTCCGCTCTTTCCAGACCTCTGCGCTCGCGTGGTCCTCAATCCGGCGCATCACGTGCGCCACGCCTCCCGCCGTCATGAGCGCAGCATGCGCAGGCCGCTTCCGATGATCACGAGCTCGCTGATCTCGTGCCCCAGCACCGCGATCGGCAAGGTGAACACCCCGGCCGTCGCCCCGACCACCAGGACCCCGATCACCGCGCCCGAGACGGCCAAGTTCTGGTTGACCACGCGCTGGGCGCGCCGGGCCAGGCGGAGGGCGTAGACGAGCTTCTCCAGGTCGTCGGCCATGAGCGCCACGTCCGCGGTCTCGAGGGCTACGTCAGTCCCGGCCGCGCCCATGGCCACGCCGACGGTCGCCTCGGCCAGCGCGGGTCCGTCGTTGACCCCGTCGCCCACCATCGCCACGTGCCCGTGTTGCTGCGCGAGTTCGCGCACCTTCGCCACCTTGTCCTCCGGCTTGAGGTCGGCGTACACCTCGTCGATCCCCACCTCGCGGGCGATGGCGCGGGCGGTGGGGGCGTTGTCGCCGGTGAGCATCACCACCCTTACGCCCAGCTCGTGCAGCGCCGCGATCGCCTGGCGGGCGTTCGGGCGGATGGTGTCGCGGATGGCAACCAGCCCCCAGGGCCCCCGGTCGTCGCCGACCAGCACCACCGTCTTGCCCTCGCCCTGTAGCC
>JBEQAH010000084.1:0-7824 GCA_041640435.1 bacterium
TGGTCACGCCGTACTTGGTCCGTAGCTCCTGGGCGGTCCTGGCGTTGTCCACCAGATGGCGAGCCCACAGGCGCAGGGTGGAGGCGTGGGCCGCTTCCTCCAGGATCCGCTTGAGGTCCGCGGGAAGACCGTCCCACACCTGCTTGTTGAACATGAGCTCCGCATTCTCCCGGTAGGAGTGGGCTTCCGGCGTGTGGTAGTACTTCCACACGTTGTGGAACCCCAGGCGGATGTCGTCGTACGGGAACGCCCACTCCGCGGCGTCGATGACGCCCCGTTCCCCAGCAGGCAGGATCTCCCCACCGGGGAGAACCACCACGCTGACCCCCAGTTCCTTCCACACGTCCCCGGCGATGCCCGGAATCCGGTACTTGAGACCCCGCATGTCCGCCATGGATCGGATGGGCTTCTTGAACCAGCCGAACCACTGGGGTCCCCAGTTGATGGCGGGCATCACCTTGCCGATGTTGGGCATCTTGAGCGCTTCGTTGTAGTACTGCAGGTGCAGATCGGACCCGCCTCCGTAGAAGAACCAGGCCATCACGTCGATGAAGGACATGCCGAAGGGTCCACCGGGGACGGTGGAGAATAGGGCACCCGCCGGGTGCTTGCCCACGTAGTACATCCCCTGGGTGACCCCTCCGTCCAGGACCCCCTTGTTGACCGCGTCCGCCACCTCGAAGGCGGGGACCACAGAACCCGGCGGCAGCGGGTCGATGCGCAGGCGTCCCCCCGACATCTCCTCCACCGCCGGCTTGTAGAGCTCCGTGAGCCAGATCCACGCCTGCGTACCCGCGGGGTAGCTGGACTGGATCTTCAGAGTCACCGGGCGCTGGGCTCGCCCGAGGGTCTGGATGCCCACCACTACCAGCGCCAGTGTAAGAAGCCCGGCCAGGAGCTTGGCGAGCCTGTTGCGGATCACCTCAACACCCCCTTCCCGTTTGCGTGTCCTCGATCGCCAGACTCTCATCGCTTCTCGCCCGCAGGCGGCTCTCGGGCCCGACCTCCGCCACTCATCTCCGAAATCAGACTACAATCACCGCCCTGCCCACGATGGCTCCCTGGTCCAGCAGCCGGTAGGCTTCGTCGGCGTGGTCCAGGGGAAACTCCTGCGTCACCAGCCGATCCAGATGAACGGCCCCGCGCTCGGCCAGCCCCAAGACCAGGGGCATGTCGGTGCGGGTGCGGGCCCCGTAAGAACCCAGGATCTGGATCTTTCGGCGCACAACCCTCGTGATCTCCACGGGCGCGGTCACACCCGAGGGCGCAATCCCCACCATCACCGCCCGGCCCCCATCTCGTACCGACTCCACCGCCTGGACGAAGGTCTCGGGTCGACCGAGAACTTCAAAGGCCACGTCCACCCCGCGTCCACCCGTGATGTCCCGAACCGCGTCCTGGGGTCGCCCCTGCCGGCTGTCAATCCCGTGCGTGGCTCCCAGAGCGCGAGCGGCTTCCAGTTTCTCCGGTCGCACGTCCACCGCGATGACGGGGTGGGCGCCGAAGGCGCTCGCCAGCTCCACCAAGGCGGAACCGACCCCGCCAACCGCGAACACCGCCACCGACTCCCCCGGCTGCAGCCGGGCCGCGTTGCGGATCGCGCCCAAGGCCGTGAACACCGCGCACCCCAAGACCGCCGCCCGCTCCATGGGGATGCCGGGAGGGATGGGGAACACGTCCGTGGCGGGGACCACCGCGTACTGGGCCAGGCCGGCCATGGAGTACATCCACACCGGCGTCCCGTCGGGTCGAAACAGCCGGGTCTGTCCGTCGTACAGGGTGCCCCGCAGGCGGTTGTATTCGAAGAAGCGTTCGCACAGATCCTCTTCCCCTCGAACGCAGTAGAAGCACGTGCCGCAGGGCATGATAAAGCTGCACGCCACCCCTTGGCCCGGCCGCAGGCCACTAACCCCCGGGCCCACCTCCTCCACCACGCCGCTGATCTCGTGGCCCAGCACGCAGGGCGTGGGGAACTTCACTTCCCCCTTCATGACGTGGAGGTCGGTGTGGCACACGCCGCAGGCGCGCACCCGGACGAGGACCTCGCCTGTTTTCGGTCGGGGATCCCGCAACTCCTCCACCCGCAAGCCCGCTCCGACCTCCGGGAGCACCGCCGCCCTCATGGAGACCCCTCCCACGGACCTGTTACCACCACCGCTCCACCACGACTTTCTTCTCCGTGTAGAACTCCACCGCGTCCCGCCCCTGGCCGTGCAGGTCGCCGAAGAAGCTCTCCTTCATGCCCGCAAAGGGGTAGAACGCGATAGGCTGGGCGACCCCCACATTGATCCCGATGTTGCCCGCCTGCACCTCGTACCGGAACTTACGGGCGGCAGCCCCGCTGCGCGTAAAGAGACACGCCATGTTTCCGTAGCTGCCCCGGTTCACGAGCTGAATCGCCTCGTCTATGTCCCGGGCGTACATGAGCCCCAGGACCGGCCCGAAGATCTCCGTGCGGGCCACCACGCTCTGCGGAGGAACCTCCTCCAGGACCGTGGGCCGTACGAAGAACCCACCTTCGTATCCCGGAACCCGGGCGCCCCGCCCGTCCACCAGGATTCGGGCCCCCTCTTCCGCCCCTTGCCCGATGAGGCTCTCGACGCGCTGCTGACTCTCCCGGCGGATCACCGGACCCATCTCCACCTGCGGGTCCAGCCCGTAGCCCACCCTGCGCGACCGGGCGAGCTCCGCGACGGCCTCCCGGAACGGCTCCCGCGCCGCTCCCACCACCACCGCCAGGGAATTGGCTAGGCACCGCTGCCCCGCGTTCCCGAAGGCCGACTCAGCCACCAGCTTCGGGACCAAGTCCAGATCCGCGTCTGGGAGCACCACCACGGGGTTCTTGGCCCCTCCCTGGCACTGCGCCCGCTTCCCCTGCGCCGTGGCTCGCGTGTACACGTACCTAGCCACGGGCGTAGAGCCCACGAAGCTAACGGCCCGGATGGCGGGGTGATCCAGGATCGCATCCACCGTCTCCTTCGCACCGTTCACCACGCTGACCACACCCGCGGGCAGCCCGGTGCGCTCGATTAGCCGCGCGATCTTCTGCATGGTGAGGGGGACCTTGTCCGAGGGCTTGATCAGGATGGTGTTCCCACAGGCGATGGCGTAGGGCAAAAACCACAGGGGGATCATGCCCGGAAAGTTGAACGGCGTGATGGCCGCCACCACACCCAGGGGCTGCCGGTAGAGGTGCTCGTCAATTCCCCGGGCTACATCCTCGTTGTTGTAGCCCTGCATGAGGCTGGGGATGCCGCAGGCCACTTCCACGTTCTCAATGCCCCGCCGGAGCTCCCCGGCCGCCTCCGAGTAGGTCTTCCCGCACTCCTCCGTGATGGTGCGGGCCAGCTCGTCCAGGTTCTCCTCCAGCAACTGCTTCAGCCGGAACAGATACTGAACCCGTTCGGGGGACGGGACCGTCCGCCACTCCGCAAACGCGCGGGCCGCTGCCTGCGCCGCCTCGTCGACGTCCGCGGCGCTGCTGCCCCGGCCGCGGGTCAGAACTTCCCCGGTGGCAGGGTTGTAGACTACCAGGTCCTCCGACCCCGAAGGTCTCCTCCACTGCCCGCCCACGTAGTTCAGAATCTCCATCTGGCTTCCCATGGGGACTCCCGGTTTGTTCGGATATGCGAACCAAGTTCACAAACCCCGTTTCCTTACCTAGCGGCCCGCACGGCGGGCTGTCAACCCGACCGGCCGGGTTTTCCGAACGACAGGGCTCCGTGCTCTTCTGGTGTGGGGCGGCCCCGGGGGGAACCCCGGGCCGCGTCAGGGGGGAGGTGGGGGCTGTTACCAGTCTCCAGGGTTCGCGTAGGGCCAGCTCCACAGCGCGGCCTGCAGGACCACCGCCTTCACCCAGGCGGCGTGCATCTTCTCCACCTGCTCCGGACTGTGTCCCTTCTTCGCCAGGAACGGCTTGATGGTGAGCGCGATGGGCGCCACGAGGGCCACCACGTACCGCAGGGGAATGTGGTCCACGGACTGAACGCCGTCCGTCCTGTTCTTCTTGGACCGGTGGTGCCTGAGCCCGATCTCATGCTGGTAGTCTAGCCACGCCTGGTCGTACGGACGTCGGCAGGTGTCCAGGATCCACTGCCCAAAGCGCTTACGAACCGCGGCCAGGTAGTCCCCGAGGGGCTGGCCGTCCGGCCCGGAGAAGTAGTGCACCAGGTGCGGCGTAGAGCCCACGAACCCGTACCACAGATCCAGGATCTCCTCCACCTGGCCCTCCAGGACGTCCCCTGCCATGCGGAGGGCCTGGATGTCCTCGTCCGTCATCGCCACCGCCTGCTGGAGCTTGCGAAGCTCATCCAGGGACACCGGGCTGCGGGCCACCTCTGCGGTCCCGTACGTGTACCCCGCGATCCCCACGGCACACCTCCGAGGTTCATATGGAGTCCTAACTATTATCCTGATTATCCCACCGGTCTTCGACTTGTCAATGGGACCGCTCGGTGGGGTGATCCTCGGTGTCAGCGCCGCGGGGTCCGTCAGCTCCGGCGCCGGCGCACCCACCAGGCCTCCAGGCGCTTGCGCACCTCCGCCTCCAGACCCCGGTTGGTGGGCTCGTAGTACACGCGGCCGCGCAGCCCCTCCGGCAGGTAGTCCTGCTCCACGAAGCCACCCGGGAAGTCGTGAGGGTACAGGTACCCTTCCCCATGGCCCAGGATCCGGGCCCCGGAGAAGGAGCTGTCCCGTAGGTGGGGTGGGACGGGCTCGGGCGGGTGACTGCGTACGTCTTCCCGGGCACGCCCCAAGGCCCGGACCACGGCGTTGCTCTTCGGCGCGCAGGCGATGTACAAGGCCGCTTCAGCGAGCGGGATCTGAGCTTCCGGCATCCCCACGAACTCCACCGCGTGCGCCGCGGCGGTGGCCACCAACAGCGCCGTGGGATCCGCAAGCCCCACGTCCTCCGCCGCGTGGATCACCATGCGCCGGGCCACGAACCGGGGGTCTTCCCCTGCTTCCAGCATGCGCACCAGCCAGTACACCGCCGCGTCCGGGTCCGAGCCCCGCAGGCTCTTGATGAAGGCGGAGATGGCGTCGTAGTGCTGGTCACCCTCCCGGTCGTAGCGCAACACGGGACGCTGCAGGGCTTCCTCCACCGCCCGGACGTCCACCCGGCGCACGCCATCCGGCCCCGGGGCTGTGGTGGTGGCCGCCACCTCCAGGGCGTTGAGCGCCACCCGGGCGTCCCCGCCGCAGGCGCGCACCAGATGGTCTGTGGCGGCCTCCTCCACCTGTAGACGCAGCCCGCCAAGCCCCCGGTGGGGATCGTGCACGGCCCGCGTGACGATCTGCCGGACTTCTTCCGGGGAGAGCGGTTCCAGCCGCAGGATGCGGACGCGGGACACGAGCGTGCTGTTCAGGGCGAAGAAGGGGTTCTCTGTGGTGGCGCCCACGAGCACGAGGGTGCCGTCCTCCAGGTGGGGCAGCAGCAGATCTTGTTGGGCGCGGTTGAACCGGTGGATCTCGTCCACGAACACCACGGTGCGCTGCCCGTGGAAGCGCAGGCGGTCCTTCGCTTCCTGCGCGACCCGCCGGATGTCCGCGGCGCCGGAGGCGACGGCGTTCAGGACCTCAAAATGGGCACGGGCGCTGAGGGCCAGTAGACGCGCCAGGGTGGTCTTGCCCGTCCCGGGCGGCCCGTACAAGACCAGCGAGGTAACCTCCCCGGACTCCACCAGCCTCCGCAGGATCCGACCGGGACCCACGAGATGCTCCTGGCCCACGAACTCGTCCAGGCTCCGGGGCCGCATTCGGGCCGCGAGCGGCGCGGAGTGGGGGTCTGGCTCGAACAGGTCCATCCGAGCCCAGGATCCCACCGCCACGCCCCGCCAGCAACCACGGGGATCAGCCCGCCCTGGCAGCCACGGCCGGCGATGCCACCCGGCCGCCCCACCCTGCCACCGCCTCCAGCGCGGCCGCAGCGCGCAGAACGGACGCTTCGGCGAACGGCTTCGCCACGAGCTGCAGGCCCAGCGGGAGTCCGTCCTTCGAGAGCTCCACGGGCACGGACAGCGCGGGAAAGCCCACGAAGGTGAACGGGCCGTTGAAGCTGGGATCCCCGGTGGACTCCAGCCCGCGCGGGGCGGGCGCAGGCGTGGCGGGAGTCGCCAGCACGTCCACCCCCTCGAAAAGAGAGAGCATGGCCTGGCGGCAGCGGCGGCGGAGCTGGCGGGCGCGGATGTAGTCGGCAGCCGGAAGCTTGAGCCCCTCTTCCACTAGCGCGCGCAGCTTCGGTGCGTAGTCGCGGGCGTGCTGCGAATACCAGCGGCGGTGGAAAGCCGCCGCCTCCGCGGCCAGGATGGTGCGCTGGGCGGACGGGATCAGGTCGAACTCCCCAGGCAACTTCACCTCCCGCACCTCGGCACCCGCGGCCTCCAGCGCCACCAGCGCCCTGCCGTAGACCTCCCGCGCCTGCGGGGTCGCGCGCTCCGGGAAGAACCGGTCCGGGACACCCACTCGAAGGCCGGAAGCCCCAAGCCTCGTTGCCTCGGTCCACCGCTCCACAGGGTGCGGGCTGCAGGCGGGGTCCAGACCGTCCGGGCCCGCCAGCACCTCCAGCAGCAGGGCGACGTCTTCGACCGTCCTGGCAAACGGGCCGGGGTGGTCCAGGGTCCAGGCCAGAGGCAGGATCCCGTGGCGGCTGATGCGCCCGTAGGTGGGCTTGAGACCCACCACGCCGCAGTACGCCGCCGGCCGGAGGATCGAGCCCACCGTTTGGGTGCCGATGGCCGCGGGCACCATGCCGCAGGCCACCGCGGCCGCGGACCCGCTGCTCGAGCCCCCGGGCGTGTGCTCCAGGTTCCACGGGTTGCGCGTGGGACCCGGGTCGAGGAACGCGAACTGGGTGGTGACGGTCTTGCCGAGCACCACGGCCCCCGCCCGCCGCAGCCGCGCGACCACGGTGGCGTCGTACGTGGGCACGAAGCCCGCAAGGATGGGCGATCCCGCAGACGTCTCCGTACCCGCGGTGTACACGATGTCCTTCACGCCCACGGGGACCCCGTGGAGTGGGCCCACCCGCTCCCCCCGGCTCAGTCTCTCGTCCAGCTGCACCGCCTCGCTCAGTGCTTGCTCCGCGCGCAGTCGTGCCCACGCCTGCACCGAGGGTTCCAGCTGGCTGATCCGATCCACGAGAGCCGCCACAAGCTCCCGCGCGGGGAGTTGACCTGAGGCCACCGCGTGGGCGGCCTCCCGAAGCGTCAGCGCGTGCAGCTCGTCCATCCCAAACCTCCTCACGCAGTGCTTGGCGTGCGCAGCGCGATGTGCACCTCCCGCAACTGCGCTTCGTCCACCTCCGAAGGCGCACCCATCATGAGGTCGACGGCACTGGCGGTCTTCGGGAAGGCGATCACATCGCGGATGGTATCCTCTCCCGCCAGCAGCATCACGAGCCGGTCAAACCCGAACGCGATCCCGCCGTGGGGCGGGGCACCGTACTGGAAGGCCTCCAGCAGGAAACCGAACTGTTCCTGCGCCCGGTCCGGCCCAATCCCCAGCAGCTTGAAGATGCGCTCCTGCAGCTCCCGGCGGTGGATGCGCACGCTCCCCCCCGCCACCTCCACCCCGTTCAAGACCAAGTCGTACGCCTTCGCCCTCACCCGCAGCGGGTCGGACTCCAGCCATTCCACGTCCTCGTCCACCGGGGCGGTGAAGGGGTGGTGGCGCGCCACGTACCGGGACTCCTCCGGTTCCCATTCCACGAGGGGGAAGTCCACGACCCACACGTAGGTGAAGGCAGCCTGCGGGACCAAGCCCCTTCGCGCGGCCACCCACTGACGGACGCGGCCGAGGGCGCCGGAGGCCACCTCACCGGAC
>JBEQAH010000085.1:0-7804 GCA_041640435.1 bacterium
TCCGGCTCACCACCACTTCGCTGGAAAGGTCCAGCGACTCCACCACCAAGAGCGCGGTGACGATCTTCGTGGTGCTCGCGGGAGCCCAGGGCAGGCGGGCGTTGCGCTCCGCCAGGACGTTGCCCGTCCTGGCGTCCACCAGTACAAACGCCCGCGCCCGCAGGTCCGGAGTCGCCGCCACCCGGCCCGCGAGGGCCACTAGCGCCACGAGCAGTGGGATCCGGATCACCGTCCGCCCTCGTGCGAGTCCGCACCGCCTGGCACCGGCGAGGGGTGCACCAGGGCGTCCTGCACTCTCCGCCCGCCCAGGGGCGGCAGGTCCTTCAGGTCACGCAGGCCGAAATGTCGCAGGAACAGGTCGGTGGTCCCGTACAGGATGGGGCTGCCGGAACCCGGCCTGCGGCCCACCTCGCGCACCAGGTGACGTTCCACCAGTTTGCGGAGGTGGTGGTCGCTCCGGGCACCCCGGATCGCCTCCACCTCGGCACGGGTCACGGGCTGCCGGTAGGCGACCACTGCGAGCGTCTCCAGGGTGGCCCGCGAGAGGGGTTCGGCCTGGGCGGAGACTAGGCGCGTGACGAAGTCCGCGTACTCCGGTCGTGTGCACAGCTGGTAACCCCCCGCCACCTGCTGGACCATGAGCCCGCGGCCCTCGTAGGACTGCGCCAGCTCCCCGGCTAACCGCTCCGCTTCCGGCTCGCTCACCCCCAGGACCTCCGCCAGCCGGCGCACCGGCACCGGCCCGCCGCTCGCGAGCAGCAGGCACTCCAACGCGCAGCGCAGGGTGTGGTCCGCCGCCGGCCCGCTCACGGCTCCAGACGTGCTGCGTACAGGCGGATGGGGCCGCAGGGCTCCGCCTGCGCCACGCGCACCTGCCTGTGCCGCACGAGCTCCAGCAGCGCCAGGAATGTGACGATGACCACCAGTCGCGAGCTCTCCGGCTCGAACAGGGCCTCGAACTCCAGGCCCTCCGGAGCCCCGCGCAAGGCTCGGAGGATAAAGCGCATCCGGTCGGCCACGGTGATCCCCTCCGCGGGGATCTCCTCCACCTTCTGCTCCGAGCGTTCCAGGACGCGGCGGAAGGCACTGAACAGGTCTTCCACCGTGACGCCCACCAGGGGCAGCTCACCCGCCGACGCCTGATCCGCAGGCCGCGTGAACACCCGGCGCTGCACCGCTTCGAGAGCTGCCAGGGCGTCGGCGGCCTCGCGGAAGGACCGGTACTCCTCCAGCTGTGCCTCAAGCCGCCGCGCCAGATCCTCCTCGTCTCCTGGGGCCGCGGTCTCCTCGGGCTGCGGTGTCGGCGGGAGCAGCGCCTTGCTCTTGATCTCCGCGAGGGCGGAGGCGGCCCACAGGAACTCCGTGACCTCCTCCAGATCCAGGGGCTGGCGCAGCGTCTTCAGGTACCCCTGGACCAACTCCGCCAGATGCACCTCCCGCAGGTCTACCTCACCCGCCTGCGCTTTCCGCACGAGCTCGCCGATCGGGCCTTCGAACCCCGCCACCCGCACCACGGGACCTCGGCGCTCCGTCACCCCACACCCTCCCCAGGACGAGACCTCACGCGCCCACCGCCCACCGGATGAGCCAGAAGACCGGAGGTCGCAGGAGCGGGCCGAGCCAGCCGGCCGCCACCAGCACGAGGAGCAGGAGGGCGCCGTAGGGCTGCGCCCTGTTGAACACCGCCTCGGCTTCGCCCCGCAGCAGCGCCCCGAGAATCCGCGAGCCATCCAGCGGCGGGATGGGGAGGAGGTTGAACACTGCCAACACCGCGTTCACGTACAGCATGCGGAACCACAGCTCCGCGGCCCACCCCCCCGCGGGCAGCAAGCCCAGCCGGTACACCAGGCCCAGCACAGCCAGCAGGGTCACGTTGGCCAGCGGGCCCGCAAGCGCGACCAATAGCATCCCCTGGCGCGGGTCGCGGAAGTGCCTGGGGTTCACGGGGACGGGTTTGGCCCAGCCGAAGCCCGCCAGCAGCAGCAACAGCGAGCCCAGGGGATCCAGGTGCGCCAACGGGTTGAGCGTGAGCCGCCCCAGCCACCGGGGCGTGGGATCACCCAGCTGCACCGCAGCGTAGGCGTGTGCGTACTCGTGCACCGTGGCGGCCACCACCAGGCTCGCCGCGGTGTACAGGAGCAAAAGTGGTTCCAGGCCCAGCACGCTCACACCCGGGCCGCGTCGGTCAGGGGTACGTCGAGCCGCAGCAGGTCTTCGACCGTCTCCCGACGAACCACCACCGCCGCCTGGCCGTCCTCCACGAGGACCACCGCGGGTCGCGGGAACCGGTTGTAGTTGCTGGCCATGGAGTACGTATAGGCGCCGGTAGCGAACACCGCCACCACATCGCCCGGCCTTACTTCCGGAAGGTGCGCTTCCCAGATCAGCACGTCCCCCGACTCGCAGCACCGCCCCGCGAGGGCCACCGCCTCCGCCGGCGGGTCGTCCGGACGCGTCGCCAGCACAGCTTCGTAACGCGCGCCGTACAGAGCGGGTCTGGGGTTCTCGTACATGCCGCCGTCTACGGCCACGTACGTCCGCACGCCCGGGATGCGCTTGACGGGGCCTGCGGTGTACAAAGTCACCCCGGCGGGACCGACCACGGACCGGCCGGGTTCCAGGAACAGCCTGGGGATCGGGTAGTCGAGCCGCGCGCAGGCGTCCTGCACGGCCCGAGCCACCGCCGCCACGTACGCTTCGATGGACGGTGGCCGGTCGGCGCTGGTGTAGCGAATGCCCAGCCCCCCGCCCAGGTTCACCTCCTCCGCCACGAAGCCCGTCTCCGCCCGCACCTGGGCCGCGAAGTCCAGGACCGCCTGGGCGTTCTCCTCGAAGGGTTCGAGCTGCAGGATCTGGGAACCGATGTGGCTGTGGAAACCCCGCAGGCGCAGGCCCGAAAGCTCGAGCGCTCTTCGCACCGCGGCGGCCGCAGCACCCTCACGGATCCCAAACCCAAACTTGGTGTCAACCCCTCCGGTCTGGATGGCGCGGTGGGTGTGCGGCTCGATCCCCGGCGTCACGCGCAGCCACACGTCCACCGCCCGCCCCGCCGCCCGGGCGATCCGGTTCAGCTCTTCCAGTTCGTGGGCGTTGTCCACCGCCACGCGGCCCACCCTGACCTCTACCGCCCGTTGGAGCTCCTCCCTCGTCTTGTAGTTCCCGTGCAACACCAGCCGGTCCGGGGGGACCCCGGCCCGCAGCGCGGTGTGAAGCTCGCCCGCAGACGCCACGTCCAGCCAGAACCCAGCTTCGTAGGCCAGCTGGCAGGTGGCCAGCACGCACAGCGCCTTGGAGGCGAACACCGGTTGGCCCGAGGGTGCGTGCCGCTGGAACGCTTCCCGGTAGGCACGCAGGTTCGCCCGCAGGCGGCTTCCATCGAGCACGTGCAGCGGCGTGCCGAAGCGCCGCGCCAGCTCCACCGTGTCACAGCCCCCCACGAGCAGGTGCCCGTTCGCACCGCGTGGGTACTCGTCGCGCACACCTCACCTCCCAGCCGTGGCCGCCGCCAGGATAACAAACCGGCCCGGCGACCGAAAACCAGCCCCAGCCGGCGTACAATGGGCGTGGGAGGTGCGCCATGGCGGAGGCGGTGGTGCTGAGCGCGGTGAGGACGCCCATCGGGCGGTTCTTAGGCGGGCTGGCGGAGGTGCCTGCGCCGAAGCTGGGAGCTTTGGTGGTCCGGGAGGCGGTGGAACGGTCAGGGGTTCAGCCGGAGGAGGTGGACGAGGTGATCCTCGGCAACATCCTCTCGGCGGGGCTCGGCCAGGCCCCCGCAAGGCAGGCGGCGCGCTACGCAGGACTCCCGGACTCCGTGGGCGCCGTCACGGTGAACAAGATGTGCGGGTCGGGCCTGAAGGCCGTGGTCATGGCGGCACAGGCGATCCGCGCCGGTGACGGCCAGGTGTACGTGGCCGGGGGCATGGAGAACATGAGCCGCGCGCCGTACCTCCTGCCCCGGGCCCGCACGGGCTACCGGCTGGGCCATGGCGAGATCTGGGACTCCATGATCCTCGACGGACTGTGGGATCCGTACCGGGACTGCCACATGGGCTCGTGCGCGGAGCTGCTGGCCGCGGAGTACCGCATCTCCCGCGAGGACCAGGACGCGTACGCGGAGCGGTCTTACCGCCGTGCCCTGGAGGCGCTGGACCGCGGCTGGTTCCGACCGGAGACGGTTCCCGTGGCGGTGGACGGCGGCCGCGTGGAAGAAGACGAAGAGCCGCGGCGGGTGCGCTTCGACCGGATCCCCACGCTCAAGCCCGCCTTCGAGCCCGAGGGGACGGTCACCGCCGCCAACGCCAGCAGCATCAGCGACGGCGCGGCCGCGGTGGTGGTGGCTACCCGGCCGGTGGCCGAGCGCCTGGGCCGTCGCCCCCTGGCCCGGATCGTGGGCTACGCGCAGGCGGCCACCGCTCCGGAGTGGTTCACCATCGCGCCCGCTGCGGCCATCGAGCGGCTGCTGGACCGAGTGGGATGGCGCAAGACGGACGTGGACCTGTACGAGGTCAACGAAGCCTTCGCGGCGGTGGTGCTGGGCGTGTGCCGCAAGCTGGGGCTTCCCTTGGAACCGGTGAACGTGCACGGGGGCGCGGTGGCGTTGGGCCATCCCATCGGCGCCTCGGGGGCCCGCATCCTCACCACCCTGCTGCACGCCCTGGAGCGGCACGACGCCCGGCGGGGCGTGGCCGCCATCTGCTTGGGCGGGGGCGAGGCGGTGGCGGTGGCTGTGGAGCGCGAAGGGTAGGTCAGGCCAGGGGCGCCCAGTCCACGTAGCGCACGCTGGTGTGGACGCCGGTGTAGTTCTCCGCCAGATAACGGCGGGCGGCCTCGCTCCGGCGAAGCGCCCGGAGCTGGGCCTGCTGCATCCCTTCCTCGAAGGGGTCCTCCAGCCGGTGGAGCAGGTTCGTCATCCACCACGAGAAGTACTCCGCCTGCCACACGTGCTCCAGGCAGCGTTCCGTGTACGTGCGCAGCCCTGTCTCGTCTGCGGCCCGGTAGTACTCCCTGAGCGCGCGGGCGAGCACCACCACATCGCACACCGCCAGGTTCAGCCCCTTGGCGCCCGTCGGGGGAACCACGTGCGCCGAGTCCCCCGCCAGGAACAGGCGCCCGTACTGCATGGGCTCCACCACCAGGCTGCGCAGAGGGGTCAGGCCCTTCTCCCGCACGGGCCCGGGGGTCAGGGAGGTGGTGCGGTCCAGCCGCCGCGCCAGCTCCTCCCAGATGCGGTCGTCCGGCCAGGCGTCCAGGGATTCGTCGCCCCTCACCTGTAGGTAGTTCCGGGACAGGGTGGGCGAGCGCATGCTGAACAGCGCGAAACCCCTCGGATGCCTCACGTAGATGAGCTCGTGGGACGCGGGCGGGGCCTCCGCCAGGATGCCCAGCCACGCGAACGGGTAAGCCCGCTCGTACATCCTTCGCACCGAGGTCGGCAGGGCGGACCGGGTGATGCCGTGGGATCCGTCGCAGCCTGCCACGAAGTCTGCCTCCAGAGTCTCCAGGGAGCCGTCCGGAGCCCGGTACACGACCCGGGGGCGTCCTTCCAGGCCCTGCACGTCTACGGCTTCGCACTCAAACCACACATCGCCCCCGGCTTCCAGGCGGGCGCGGATCAGGTCCTTCACCACCTCCTGCTGCCCGTACACCGTGATGGTGTGCCCGCCCGTCAGGGCCGGGAAGTCGAAGTGCAGCAGGGAGCCCTGGAAGGCAAAGTTCACGCCCTCGTGCACCAGCCCCTGGCGCGCCATGCGCTCGCCCACTCCGCATCGCAGCAGGATCTGCCTCGTCCCGTCCTCCAAGACGCCTGCCCGGACCCGCTGCTCCACGTACGCGCGGCTGCGGGACTCCAGCACCACGCTGTGGATCCCCACCTGATGCAGGAGGTGGCTCAGGAGCAGGCCCGCGGGACCCGCGCCCACGATGGCCACCTGGGTGCGAGGCATCCCGACCTCCGCCGCTACCGGGCTCTAGCGGTCTCCCATGCCATGGAGGGCACCCCGTACGTGTAGAAGGTCTCCGGCAGGCGACCCCCGAACCAGATGCTGCTCCGCTCCAGGTCGCTCTCGTTCGATACGTCCCAAACCACGGTCTTCCACGTGGGGTCGAAGATCAGGTACCCGGTGTCCCCGAACAGCTCCACCCGGACGCCTCCCGGCTCGAACACGTACATGAAGTACGCCTGCGTGGTGCCGTGCTTGCCGGGGCCCGCTTCGATGCGTACGCCGTAGTCCACCAGGGCGTCCGCGGCATCCATGAGGTGCTGCGGGTAGCCGTACCAGTACGCCACGTGGTGGAAGCGGCCGCGGGCACCGGTGGCGTCCCGCATCACCGCCACTTCGTGCACGAGAGGACTCACGCTGAGCCAGGCACCCACGATCTGACCCTCTTGCCCGATCTTCTGCTCCCGTAGCCGGAATCCCAGATACTCCATAAAGAAGTCCCGCACGGGCGTCACCTCCCGCACCATCAGGTTAACGTGGTCGATGCGCCGCACGGGGATGCCGCGCAGCGGCCGTTTCTGCGGCCGGTTCCGCAGGGCTGTCCGCATGGTCTCGGGAGGGTGGTAGTACTCCACCTCCCACAGCACCTCCATGGGATGCCCGTCGGGAGTGACGAACCGGTACGCTCGGCCGTGGCCGAGATCCCCCTCATGCCATCCGCGGCCGAGGCCCGCCTGCTCCAGGCGGTGTGCCAGGGCCTCCAGGGCTTCCTGGGAAGCGGCCCGCCAGGCCACGTGGCCGAGAGCGGTCTCCGATCCCTCCGTAATCTTCAGGGTGTGGTGGTACCAGTCCTCGTAGCCTCTCAGGTATACGGATTGGCCCTCTCGCGCGCTCTCCTCCAAGCCCAGCAGGTCGTGGAAGAACCACAGGGTTTCCTCGGGCTTGGAGCTGATGAGCTCCACGTGGGCCAGCTGCACCACCGCGGGTTCGCTCACCCCCCTCACCCCCTTTCGGGCGCCTGCGCGGGATTCGATTCCGCTTGGGCGATCTCCTGCAGGATCTGGGACCCGTAGTTGGCCGCGGACAGCCCCCGAAACAGAAACGCCAGCCCCACCACCGCGCCCAGCTCTTCCCAGGTGGCCCCGGCGCGCCGCGCGGCGATGGCGTGCAGCTTCGCGGCATCCTGCAGATTCATCAGGAGCATGCCGAACAACATGAGCTGAGCCGTCTTCGTGTCGAAGCACTTGGGGTACATGAAGTGTCGGCGCATCTCCTCCTGAAGCCGCAGGCCTTCGGGGTCCAGGCGGCTCAGGAGGTCCGTGCGCGCCTGGATGCGCGGCGGCACGAAGCCCACCAGGTCCACGTACACGCTCCGCAGCCGCTCCAGTTCCTCCCCGCTCATCCGGGGTTCGGGCAACGGGTCGGCCATGCTCTCCCTCCCTGATCTTTTCGGGTGGACGGTGGGCCGGGCCGCCGCCGCGCCCAACGCCGCCACGAGGCAGATCAACCGCGGAACGGTGTCCGCCCGGTACTTAGGATCTGACGGGGAGTTCCCCAGGACAAGGCGGGAATTCGTCTATCTAGAAGTCGGGTTCGCTATTCCGGAACGAAGACCTTCCTGTTCGGGACAAGGGACGTCTAAAAAACTACAAAACTACGACCGCCGGACCGGGATCTTCCCCATCATGCATACCGTGGTGATCCGCGAGTCCGTGTACCGGGACCACCCGTGGGTGGCCCACAGCCTGTACGAGGCGTTCGTGGCCAGCAAGACGTGGTGCCTGGAGCAGATGCGGTTCAGCGGCGCCCTGCGCTACACCCTGCCGTGGCTAGACGCCGAGATGGAGGAGGCGGAGCGCGTGCTG
>JBEQAH010000086.1:0-7749 GCA_041640435.1 bacterium
CGTGCGCACGCACGGAAGCACGACCCCCCGGCGAGGCGGGCCAAGCGGAGACAGGGTAGGCTTCGCGAGCTTTCTTAGAAGGGACGCAGCGAAGGCAGACCCTGCCCCCGCCACGGACAGATACAGATACAGCTGCGCGGTGCGTACCGAAGGCCCTTCATGCTGGGTCCTTTGTAGCACCCCCTGGGTGGGGTGTCAAGCGGACCGGACGGACAGCAAAGCCAGGACCCCGAGGCAAACCGTGGCGATGCCCACCCAGGTACGCAGGGACAAGGCGCTTACCCGTCGCACCGTCCGCGCCCCCAACGGTACAGCCAGCACCGCCCCCCAGCTCACGGCCAGCACCAGATCCCACCCCCACAAGCCCTTAAAACCAGGTGATTCACCACCGTCATTACCTTGTTGCACTTATTGAAGGCCCGCCGCTTGTGGGCCCGCAGACGCTCTCCGATCTCGCGGGTGGTCATCTTCTCCCGCTTCTCACAGATCGCCTCCCTCGCAAAGCCCCCGACAGTTCCCCGGCGCCCCTCCCACGCTCCCGTGGCGGCAGGAGGAATTAGGATGCGCGAAGGCGCTCCCGGCACCCGGCTTCCTCCGCTGTAGAAGAAGGCCGAAAGGCGCACGGTGACGCACGATGTGCTTGCCATCCTCGTCTGCCCGCTCATCTGCCCGCCGTGGGGACGCTCCGTCCACGGGGGCTGTGCTCCAGTCTCTGCGGGACGGTCTGCAGTTCCCGGGGCCCGTCTCCTCCCGTCATCTCGTCCAGTTTGCGTATGCGGACTGGGTTGTCGATCGCGGCGTCTGGACCTTGGCGCTCCCGCGGCGCTTGTCCAACAGCAAGCCCCTCCGCCTGCAGCCGTTCGAATAAGCGTTGGGGAATCCCTCCCTCCATGAGCCGCTGGCGATTTGTGCTGAAGGTGGTGCCGTTGCAGACCGAGTCCTCCATGCTCAGCCCCACGAACCACCGGAACCGGGGGTTGTAGTCCAGGCGGCAGCTCTGTCAGGATGCAATCCACCGGCTGGCGGATGGGGCGCACGGGATGATGTTCCGGCACCGGGATCTAGGGCGAGAAGTAGCTGAACGGGGCGCCCTGATGCAGGTCGTCTTGGCGCGTCGCCCGTCAATCGGATGAAATGAGCGAATGCACCTCCCACCTCCAGGAGGCTATACGCAGTTGGAGGCATCCGCGAGCACAGTCTCACTGCCGGGGCGTCAAGGGGATCTCCGGTCCGCAGCAACGGCTTTGAGCTGGCGTGCCCAGTCCCGCAGGGCAACCAAGAGATCGCGGACCCGCTCTCGGGTGGCCTGGTCCACCAGCCGGCCGTCGGCGTCGAACTTGTCTTTTGCCTGCGTCACCAGCACCTCCGGACGGTTCAGGGGATACGTCTCCAGGTACGCCAGCACCTGGCGGAGCTGCAGCTGGGCGCGCAGCGTCCCCCACGCACCGGTGCTGGCCCCCATGATCGCCACCGGCTTTCCCCGGAACGGGTTGTCGCCCGGTGGACGCGCCGCCCAGTCCAGGGCGTTCTTCAGGATACCGGGGAAGGACCAGTTGTGTTCGGGAGTCGCCACGAGGACCGCGTCCGCCTCCCGGATGGCCCGTTTGAACGTCACCACGGCGTCCGGGAGACCCCGCTGCTCCACGTCCATGTCGTACAGGGGGATGCCGCGCAGGTCGAAGATCTCCACCCGGACGTCCTCCGGCGCCAGCTCCGCCGCGGCCTGCAAAAGCGCGCGGTTGAAGGACGCGCGGCGCAGGCTGCCCGCGAATCCCAAAACCCGGATGAGGTCCTCTGACATGCGCACACCTCGGACACCACGAATACGCTGCGCGCAGGACGACTCGGCTGCGGAGTGTAGATAAGTCCGCCCCGGTTGTCAACGCCGGTCCTCCCCCATCCCCCGGGGCGGACCCGTCTCGGACAAGCTCAGCAGCGCCTCCCGCAAGCGCCGCAACAGCTCCTCCTCGCCCTCTGTGGGCTCTAGCGACGGGCCGAACCGGACCGCCACCCTTCGGGGACGGGGCAGCACGCTGCCGAGGGGAAGCGCCCGATCCGTGCCAAAGATCCACGCGGGGACGATGGGAGCGCGGCCCCTTCGGCTCAGGGCGGCCACGCCGCGGCGCAAGGGTGCCAGCGGCTGGTCGGTTCGGTTCACACCTCCCTCCGGGAACAGGGCGAGGAGGCCTCCCGCCCGCAGGACCCTCAAAGCCTCGCGGAACGCCCCTCCCGTGTACGCCGCCGGGTCCACCTCCGTGCGGCGCACGGGCACAAACCCGTACCAGCGCACGAAGGGCGCGATGAGGCGGATGAGGGGGTCCCAGGGCACAAACCCGGGTGTGAGCCGGTCGCCCAGGAGCTCCTCTGCACCCACGAACACCGCGCGCCTGGGCAGTGCGGCGGCTAGCACCACCGGGTCCAGCCAGGACCGGTGGTTCGCCGCCACGATGGCGCCACCTTGCAGGGGGACGAATTCCTGGCCTGCGGTGCGGAAGTCGAACACGAGCCACAGCGCCAGCCGCACTGCGGCCCGCGCTGCGCGGTAGTCCCAGCTCTGCCCGGGAAGGCTCTTCACGGGCAGTGTGCGCTCAGGCGTCTACGGGCGGCGCGCCAGCTCCAGCAGCACGGGCAGCACTTCCACACCGCGCCGCCGGCCGAGCCTGCCCCGGGCGCCGGAGGACTCAGAGAAGCTCCCCGCGCCGTCCGCTTCCAGCCCGGGGCTCCACACGAGCAGGGGCACGGGGTCGTCGGTGTGGGCGCCCACTTCGCAGACGGTCGCGTGGTCGGCGGTGACCGCCACCAGCACGTCCTGGCGCTCCCCCAGGCCCTGCCGCAGCAAGCCGAAGAAGTGTCGGTCGATCCCCTCCACCACCGCACGCTTGGCGTGCGCGTCGCCGTCGTGGCCTGGCTCGTCCGGGCCCTTGAGGTGCACGTACAGGCCGTCCCAGTGCTCCAGTTGGCGCAGCGCCTCCTGGGCCCAGGTGGCGTACACCGCGGGGTCGCGGCCGCTGGGGGGCACTTCCACGACCCCCATGCCCAGCAAGCGTGCGATCCCCCTCTCCACCGGCATCTCCACGAAGCACGCGAACCGCGCGCCGAAGCGCTCCGAAAAGGGCGGCAGGTGCGGGACGTGGTCGCTGGCGTCCCGCAGCAGCACCAGGTTCGCGGGAGGTTCACCCCGCGCCCGGCGCTCGGCGTTCACCGGATGCTGCTCCAGCACCGCGCGGCTCAGCTCGGTGAACTGGTTCACGAGCTCGGCGGCCCGTGCGGCACCGGCTCCTCCGTCGAGAGGTACGCACGTCTCCACCTCGTCCCGGACCACGGTTCTCGCCACGCCGAGGGCTCCCACGCGGCCGTAGGCGGGGTCGGTGTTGGTGATCTGGGCGGACAGGGGCTGACCGTGGTCGTACAGCACGAGCACGCACCGGTGCCCCACGCTGGCCTCGAATCGGAAATGCGCCCCCTCGAGCCTGACCTGCGCCTGCACCGCCTGCGCCAGCGCCTTGGCTTCCTCGTTGCGCAGGCTGCGGCCCACCCGGCGATCCAGGATGTGGCGTCCCTCGCCTGCGGTGGCGAAGTTCCCGCGCAGGGCCAGGTTCCCGTCGCGGAAGGGAAGGCCCATCCCCAGCGCTTCCAGCAGCCCGCGGCCTGCGTGGTGTTGAAAGGGATCGTAGCCCAGGATCGCGGTCACAGCCACGTCGGACTCGGGCGCGATCCCCTCGCCCACCGTCACCACGAGCCCCTGCTGGCCTGAAGCGGCCAGCGCGTCCAAGTGCGGCTTATACGCCGCCTCCAGCGGCGTGCGGCCGCCCAGGGCTCCCACCGGCCGGTCTCCCAACCCGTCCAGGATCACGTACAGGATCTTCCGCACCCGTCACCTCCGCAGCTTTCCCAGGAGCTCCTCCAGGTCCGCGGCCACCAGGTCGGGCTGGACCGGCGCACGGGCGAGGTCCTCCCGGGAGGTCACGCCCGTGAGCACCACAGCGGTGCGCATCCCCAGACGTGCGGCGCCCAACACGTCGGTCGCGATCTGGTCACCCACCATGAGGGTTTCCTCGGGCTGCGTCCCGAGGCGCTCCATGGCCATCCGGAAGGGGTAAGGCTCGGGCTTCCCGACCGCCACGGGTTCCTGACCCGTGGCGGTGCGGATGGCGGCCACCAGGGCGCCGGCGCCGGGCCACAGCTCACCCTCCACGGGCAGGACGGGATCCAGGTTGGTGGCCACAAACCGCGCTCCGCGCCGGATGGCGGAGCATGCGGTCCGCAGCCGCGCGTACGTGAGGTCCACGTCGAGCCCGACGACCACCGCCGCCGCCTCCGGCCCGTCTGTCAGTTCGAGCCCCGCTTCCCGCACCGCTTCTCTTAGGCCGGCGCCGCCCACCACGAGGACGGGCCCGGCGAGCTCCCAGCTCCGCAGCAACCTGGCCGCGCACAGGGCGGAGGTGACCACCTGGGCTTTCTCCGCGGCCACCCCCAAACGGCGCAGGTGCTCCACGTACTCCTGCGGGCTGCGGGTGGAGTTGTTGGTCAGGAAGGCAAAGGGCACGTTGTGTTCTCGCAGCCACGCCAGGAACCGGGCCGCACCCGGGAGGAGATGGCGACCCCGGTACACCACGCCGTCCAGGTCCAGCACCACGCCCCGGGGGAGGTCCATGCTCACCCCGCGGCCCGGAGGACCTGGACGAATTCCTGGCTCAGCTCGCCGGTGCACACCTCGGACGCGGGGCCGGCCATGCGCAGCCGGTACCGCTCGTCCACCGAGACCCGCAGAACGCCTCCCTCCATCTCCACCCGCAGCTCCCGCCCGGTGAGGCCTCGGCGCACGCAGGCGGCGGCCACCGCGCACGCGCTGGAGCCGGAAGCCAAGGTGTGCCCCGCCCCGCGCTCCCAGATCCGGACGCGGACCCGGTCCGGTCTTACCACGTGCGCGAACTGGACGTTGGTGCGCTGGGGGAAGTGAGGGTGCCGCTCGAGCAAGGGGCCAAGCCGGTAAAGGTCCACCGCCTCCAGGTCATCGGTGAACACCACGCAGTGCGGGTTCCCCACGTTCACCGCGGTGACGCGTAGCACGCGGCCTTCCACCTCCAGCGGTTCGTCCACCACCTCGCGGACCGGCCCTGCGGCAGGGATGCGGTCGCTGCGGAAGGTGGCCTCGCCCATGTCCACCGTTACCTGCGCCACGCGGCCGTCGCGGACGTCCAGATCACAGGCCGCCACGCCGCCGGGGGTCTCCACGGTGAAGTGCTGGGCGTTGGTGCGACCGTGGTCGTACAGGTACTTGGCGAAGATCCTCAGCCCGTTGCCGCTCTTCTCCGCTTCGCTGCCGTCCGGGTTGTAGATCCTCAACCCGAAGTCCGCCCGCCGGGAGGGGACCAGGGCCAGCACCCCGTCCGAGCCCACGCCGAAGTGGCGGTCGCACAGCCGCCGCACCGCTTCGGGCGTCAGGGGGAAGTCCAGTTCCGATGGAACCACCACCAGGTAGTCGTTGCCCAGGGCGTGGGACTTCACGAAACGGTTCACCCCGCACCCTCCATGCGGATCTGCCGGCCGCCCTCGTACCGGGTGCACAGGGCGTTCCGACGTCGCCACCGCTCCAGGGCCAGGTCCACCAGCCGGTTCAACAACTCCCCGTAGGAGATCCCGGAGGCCTCCCACAGCCGGGGGTACATGCTGATAGCCGTGAACCCGGGGATGGTGTTCACCTCGCTCACGTACACGGCACCCTCCCGCTCGAGGAGAAAGTCCACCCGCGCCATGCCGCACAGCCGCAGGACCCGAAAGGCTTGCAGGCTCAACTGCCGCACCCTCTCCGCCAGGTCTGAGGGGATCCGGGCGGGAACCACCAGCTCTGCCCCGTGAGGGTCCACGTACTTGGCCTCGTAGTCGTAGAAGGGGTGGGTGGGCCGGATCTCGCCCGGCACCGACGCCACGGGGTCGTCGTTACCCAGCACGCTCACCTCCACTTCCACAGGGTTGGGGACCGCACGCTCCACGATCACGGTAAGATCGTAGCGCAGGGCGTCGTGGACCGCGCCCGCCAGCTGGTCTTCCCGGTCCACCCGGTGCACCCCCACAGACGATCCGAGGCGCGTGGGCTTGACGAAGCACGGGTAGCCCACCAACGCCACCTCGGCGTACACGGCCTCCGGCTCCCGCTCCCAGCGGGTCCCCTCCACCACCCGGAAGGGCACCACGGGAAGCCCCGCGTCCCGCAACAGGGATTTCTGCACGCCCTTGTCCATGCCCACGGCGGAGCCCAGCACGTCCGCGCCCACGTACGGCACGTTCACCATCTCGCACAACCCCTGGAAGGTGCCGTCCTCGCCGTAGGTGCCGTGCAGCACCGGGAACAGGACGTCGCACACCACCTCCCGACCGTCCACCACCAGCACCGCCTGGCCGGTGCGGTCCAGCCGCAGCCAGGCCGGTTGGCCTCCCACCGACCACCGGCCGTCCGGCGCGATGAAGATCTCCACAACGGCGAACCGGTCGGGATCCAAATGGCGCACCACGCTGCGGGCGGAGACGCACGACACCTCATGCTCTCCCGACCGGCCCCCGTACACCACGCCCAGACGGATCCGCGACACGCTCTCCCTCACCCGCCAGCGCCCGCCTGCCGGCGCCACGCCTCCACGCGCTCCCGCAACAGCCGGACAGCGCCGTCCACCAACACGCTCCCGAAGGGGATGGCTTGCTTAGCGGAAGGCAACCGGAGTCGCTCCAGAACCTTGGGAGAAGCCACCACAACTTGGCAGCGGGCCAGCGCCGCGCGCAACCTGGCCCGGTCCTGAAGGTGCGCGGGCACAAAGCGCAGCCGCCCGCCCACGGCCTGCAGAGACGTGGTCTTGCTGCGAGCTCCCTCCTCGGTGGCGCACACCACCGCCACCGAGGTCCCCGCGGGCAGCGACGCCACCCGCTCCAGGGTGGCGAAGTCCGGCATGGCCACCAGGCCCACCACCTCGCGGCCTGCCACCGCCCGGCTCACCTCCTCCACGTGGAAGAAGGTGGTGCACACCAGGTCCGCCTCCCGCGCGGCGCGCGGGGCGTCGGCCAACAGACAACCTCGCACGTCCTGGCCCAAGGCGTCCTGCAGGGCACGGGTGAAGTACGCGACGTCCACGGGGTTGCACTCCACGAACAGCACCCGGGGGACTGGCCCCCGGCGTGTCTGCGCGCGCGCCCGGAGCAGCGCCACCAGGTCGTCGGTGCCCAGGCCGGCCCGCCGGCCCAGCTGCAGCAGCTCGTCCACCTGGTCCGCCACCAGCGCACCGAGCGCACGAGGGCGCCTTCGCGCTACAAACGTCCCCCGGCCCGGCGCCGCCTGAAGGTAACCGTCGGCCACCAGCTCCCGGTACACCCGGGCCACCGTGTTCCGATGCACCCGCAGGAAGCCCGCCAGGACCCGCACGGGCGGAAGCCGCTCGCCAGGCCGCAGAACACCCGCCAGCACCTGGTGGGCGATCTGCGCCCGCAGCTGCTCCGCCACCGGGAGGCCGCGGTGAAGCCGCAGGGGAATTGTCACAGTCAAAGTGTGACAATCTGTGCGGGGAACGTCAACGGCCCGCGAGGCTCAACACCCCGCCGAGTCGGAGAGGGCGAGGGGTCGTGAACAGCTTGCCGGAACATCGTCAGACATAGTCACACATATGTGCTATATTTCAGGTATGAAGCTCTCCGAGTGGGCCAAGCGCGAAGGAATCAGTTACATCACCGCCTGGCGCTGGTGGAAAGCGGGCAAGCTGCCTG
>JBEQAH010000087.1:0-7723 GCA_041640435.1 bacterium
ATCGGGGACTCCACCTTCCTCCACGCGGGTCTGCCCGCGCTGGTGGACGCCGTGTACAAGCGGGCCAACCTCACGGTCCTGATTCTGGATAACGGGACCACGGCCATGACGGGCGGTCAGCCCCACGCTTCCAGCGGCACCAACATTCGCGGCGAACCCGCGCCCCGGGTGGACCTGGCCAGCGTGTGTCGGAGCCTAGGGGTGGAGCGCGTGCGGGTGGTAGACCCGTACGACCTGGCCGCTACCTTTGTGGCTCTGGAGGAGGCCATCCGCCATCCCGGGGTAAGCGTGGTCATCACCAACCGCCCCTGCGTGGAAGCGCCCGTGAAGGTGCGGGACGAGCCGTTCCGGGTGGTGCCGGAGCGATGCATCGCCTGCCAGCTGTGCATGAATCTCGGATGCCCCGCGCTGGTGTGGACCGAGGAGACGTACCAGGGACGCCCGAAGGTGATGATCCGCCTGGACGCGTGCACCGGCTGCACCGTGTGCACTCAACTGTGTCCCGCGGACGCCATCGTGCGGGTGGCCCCGGCTGGAGGAGCTAGCCCGTGGGGACCCGCAACGTGTTGATCGTGGGTGTGGGCGGCCAGGGCGTCCTGCTGACCAGCAACATCGTGGCCGCCGCCTGTCTGCGACGGGGCCTGGACGTCAAGAAGAGTGAGGTCAAGGGCATGGCCCAGCGGGGCGGGGCGGTGGTGAGCTTCGTGCGCTACGGAGAGGTGGTTCACAGCCCCCTGGTGGAGCGGGGCAAGGCCGACCTGGTCTTGAGCTTGGAGTGGGCAGAGGCCCTTCGTTGGGCTCCGCATCTGCGTCCCGGCGGAGTACTGGTCACAGATCTGGTGCAGATCCTGCCGCCCGCGGCCCAGCTGGATCACCGCAGCTGGCAGGCCTCCTACCCGCCCGTGGAGGTGGAATCTCTCCGGCAGGCAGGTCTGGACGTACGGCCGTACGCAGCCAGCCGCCGGGCCGTGGAGCTGGGAGATGCGCGCATGGCCAACGTGGTGCTGTTGGGCGCGGTCAGCACGGACCTGGAGTTCACCGTCGAGGAGTGGGAGCAGGCCATCCGGGAAACCCTGCCTCCCCGGTTCGTCGAGGCGAACCTGAAGGCCTTCCACGCGGGTCGCCTCCTGCCCGTGGATTCGGTGTTCGGTACACAGAGGGCCGAGCGGGTTGTCCGCCGCTTTCGCGTGGAGGTGAACCCGGGGTGGTGCAAGGGACGCGGCTGTGGCATCTGCGTGCGTGTCTGCCCTGAGGCGGTGCTGGCCTTCGGTCCGGACGACAGGGCTTTGGCGATAGATCCGGACCGGTGCACGGGATGCCAGGTGTGCCAGTTGCTGTGCCCGGACTTCGCCGTGGTGGTGCGGGAAAGGGGGGTCGCGGTTGGCTAAGGTTCGCCTTGCCCGGGGGAACACCGCCTGCGCGTACGGCGCCCTCCAGGCGGGGTGCCGGTTCTACGCAGGCTACCCGATTACCCCCTCCTCCGAGGTGGCGGAGGAGATGGCAAGCCTTCTCCCCCGCGTGGGCGGGGTGTTCGTGCAGATGGAGGACGAGATGGCTAGCCTGGCGGCCTGCATCGGCGCTTCCCTTGGCGGTCTAAGGGCGATGACGGCCACGAGCGGACCCGGCTTTACCCTCATGCAGGAGCAGCTGGGCTACGCGGCGCTGGCGGAGATCCCCTGCGTGGTGGTGGACGTCATGCGCCTCGGGCCCAGCACCGGCCTGCCCACCGCCCCCGCCCAGGGCGACGTCTGCCAGGCCCGCTGGGGAAGCCACGGCGACTATCCCATGCTCGTCTTGAGCCCCGCGGGGGTGCAGGAGGTGTTCGAGCTGACCGGTCGGGCTTTCGAGCTGGCGGACCGTTACCGCACGCCCGTGGTGGTGCTGTACGACGAGGTGATCGGCCACATGATGGAGCCGGCGAGGCTCCCCTCGGTGGCAGAACTGGCGGTGGTGGGCACCTGGCGCAGGCCGTCACCCCCGGTCCAGGAACCCTACTCCCCCTACGCGCACACGGACGGGATCCCTGTACCCTTGGTGCACTTCGGAGACGGCGTTCCCTACCACGTGACGGGCCTGGTGCACGACGAGTCTGGCTTTCCCACCACAGACCCGCAGGCGGTGGGGGAGATGCTGTGGAGGCTGAACCGCAAGCTTCCGGAGAGCCCCGCGGAGGACTTGGAGCCGGAGATGTATGCGACGGAGGACGCGGAGACGGTGGTGGTCGCCTACGGCATCAGCGCTCGCGCTGCGCGGGCCGCGGTGAAGCTGGCCCGATCCGAAGGTCTTCGGGTTGGGCTCGTGCGCCCTCGGGTTCTGTGGCCTTTCCCCCGGTCGCTTCTGGAGGAGCTGGCTCGTCGGGTGCACGCCTTCGTGGTCGCGGAGATGAACTTCGGGCAGTGGGGCCGGGAGGTGGAACGGGTTGTGTGCCGATGGGCGGAAGTGCACTTCGTGCAACGGGTGGATGGGACGCCCCTGGACCCGGAGGCGATCCTGGAGGGCATCGCGGAGGCCAGCCGTGGGGCCGGGTCTCCCGCGGTGGCGGGGAGGAAGGCATGATCCCCGACGTCCGCGCCTACCTGCGGGAGGGGCGGATGCCCCACATCCTGTGTCCCGGCTGCGGCCACGGGATCGTGTTGGGCGCGTTGCTGCGGGCACTGCGCGGCCTGCAGATTCCCCGGCAGTGCCTGGCGGTGGTCGCCGGCATCGGGTGCAGCAGCCGGCTGGCGGGCTACGTGGACGCCTGTACCCTCCACACCACCCACGGGCGCGCTCTAGCCTTTGCCACGGGGCTCAAGCTGTCCAGGCCTGAGCTCACCGTGGTGGTGCTGACGGGGGATGGGGACGGCCTCAGCATCGGCGGAAACCACCTCATCCACGCGGCGCGGCGAAACGTCGACCTCACCTGCGTCCTGTTCAACAACGCGGTCTACGGGATGACGGGCGGGCAGGTGGCGCCGACCACCCGGCCCGGCTGGATCGCTTCCACGGCTCCCCGCGGACACCTGGAGTCGGCTCTGGATGGTTGTGCGCTGGCGCAGGCGGCGGGCGCCACCTTCGTGGCCCGGGGCATGGCGTACGATCCCCTGGGGTTGGAAACCCTGTTCCGTGAGGCGCTGGGGCACCGGGGCTTCAGCTACGTGGAGGTACTCACCGACTGCCCGGTGTACTTCGGGCGGTACAACCGCCTGGGCGAGGGGCCGGAGCTGTTGTGGAGTCAGAAGGCGCGCTTCACGGAGGTGGGGCGCATGCTGGCGGAGAAGCGCTTCGTGATCCCGGACGGCTCCGGACCGCCCGGGTACGTGGAAGGGCTTCGGTTTGGAGTGTTGCATCGCAGCCAGCGGCCCGAGTTCACCGAGGTCTGCTGGAGTGCAGCGAAGCGGGCAGGCGGACGGTGAACCGCGTGGTCATCCGGCTCGCAGGTTCGGGAGGGCAGGGTGTGGTCCTCGGCAGCATGGTGCTGGCGGAGGCGGCGCTGCGCCAGGGGAGGTGGGCCGCCTGCTTCCACGCCTTCGGCCCGGAGGCTCGGGGCGGTGCGGCCAGGGCGGATGTGGTGATGGCCGAGGAGCCCCTCGACTACCCGATCAGCCGCGAGGTGGATGTGCTGGTGGCGTTGACGCAGGAGGCGGCGGACCGCCACGCTGCGGCGGTCCGCGCTGCGGGTCTGGTCCTGGCGGATAGCGGGAGGATACACGCTATCGCACCCGGCTCCTACCGCACGCTTTTGGCACCCCTGTTCCGCACCGCCCGGGAGGTGGTGGGTGCCGACACCGCGGGGAACGTGACCGCCCTGGGCGTCCTGTGCGCCCTCACGGAACTGGTTTCAGAACAGGCTCTGGTGGAGGCCATCCAGCAGCGGTTCCGGGGGGAGGCGCAAACCCGCAACAGGAAGGCTCTGGAGGCGGGCCTCCGCCTGGGCCGCGCTCTTCGGGAGGTGAGGCGGTGAAGCGGCTCCGGGACCGGACGAAGTCAGCACACCTTCGCAACCCGGTTCCCGAGCTTGCCCGGCTGGACGGGGAGAAGAGACGGGAACACATCCTGCGGGTGGCGGCCCACCTGTTCCGCACCGAGGGGTACAAGGGGACCAGCATGCGGGACATCGCGCAGGTGGTGGGGCTGACCAAGAGTAGCCTCTACCACTACGTCCGGGGCAAGCAGGACCTGCTGCTGGAGATCCTGCGGCACACCGTGGACCGCGCCATCGGCAGGCTGGAGAGAATTGCGCGGAGCACCCTGTCCCCCTCCGAGCGGCTGCGGCTGGCGGTGGAGAACCACATCGTGCACCTCATCGAGGATCTGGACAACGTGGCGTGCTTCATCGAGGAGGGGAAGAACCTGGCGCCCGAGCGGATGCGGGCGTACGTGCAACAGCGGGACCGCTACGAAGGCTTTTTCCGAGACATCGTCCAGGAAGGGATCCAAACCGGGGAGTTCCGCCTCACGGATGTGCGGCTGGCGGGCTGGGCCATCTTGGGGATGTGCAACTGGGTGGCCAAGTGGTACCGGCCGGGTGGCCCGTACACCGCGCAGGAGATTGCCACCCACTTCGGAGAGTTCGCGGTGCGGGCCCTGAGCCGCGGTTATCCCCCGTGGCCGCCCGCCCAGCCCAGGGAGGGAGAGCGGGATGGCGCTTCCCCTTGAAGAGGTGCGCGTCATCGACCTCAGCCAGGGTGCCGCGGGGCCGGTCTGCACCCAGCTGCTGAGCGACTTTGGAGCGGACGTGGTGAAGGTGGAACCTCCGGGCGGGGACTGGGGTCGGCAGTTGGGCCCGCCCTTTTACCCTCTGCCGGACGGCAGGAAGACCGCCGCCGCCTACGTGGGGATGAATCGCAACAAGCGTAGCCTCGTGGTGGATCTCAAGCGGCCCGAGGGACGGGAGGTGGTCCTGCGGCTGGCGGACCGAGCCGACGTGTTCGTTGAGAGCTTCCGGCCAGGGGTCGCCGACCGCTTGGGCCTGGGTGCGAGCACCCTCTCGGCCCGCAACCCCCGCTTGGTGTACTGCAGCATCTCCGCCTTCGGCCAGGAGGGACCCTGGAGGGACCGGCCGGGCGTGGACGGGGTCGTGCAGGCCATGAGCGGGCTCATGAGTATCACGGGCACCGAGGACGGTCCTCCCGTAAAGGTGGGAGTCCCCGCGGCGGACATGGTGGGTGGTTTTCTGGCGGCCCTGGGGATCCTCTTGGCCCTGCTGGCCCGGCAACGCTCGGGAGCCGGTCAGGTGGTGGACGCCAGCCTCCTGGACGCCCTGCTGGCATTCCAGGCGGTGCCGTTGGCCATGTACTTCTGCTCTGGAGAGCCGCCCCGCCGCAGCGGGAGCGCGGCGCCCTACGCCGCTCCCAACGAGGCTTTCCCCACCCGAGACGGCTACGTGATGGTGGCCGCCTACAGCTCGGACCGGTGGCAGCAGCTGTGCGAGCTGTTAGGCTGCCCCCAACTGGCAAGCGACCCGCGGTTTGCCACCAACGAGCTGCGAGTCCGCAACCGGGTCGCCCTGCGGGAGGTCCTGGAACCCATCTTTCGGACCCGCACCACAGGGGAGTGGTTGGAGGTGCTGGAGCAGGGAGATCTCCTGTGCGCGCCCCTGTTGACGTACCCGGAACTAGTATCCAGCCGCCACGTGACCGAGCGCGGGATGGTGGTGGAGCTGGTGCACCCGGAGGCGGGCGCCGCACGGGTGGTGGGGAACCCCATCCGGCTTCGGGGGACTCGGGCCCGGGTGTACCGCCCTGCGCCCCTTCCCGGCGAGCACACGGTGGAAATCCTCCGGGAAGCGGGCTACACGGAGGAACAGGTGACCCAGCTGGTGCGTACGGGCGTGGTGGAAGCGTGGCGGCAACCCGTGGAGGTGTGAGCCGTGAGCGACGTGGTGCTGTATCAGCGGGAGGATCGGGTGGGGATTCTCACTCTGAACCGACCGGATTCTCTCAACGCACTCACCGTGGAGATGTTGGACCGCCTGAACGGCTACCTGGACCAGGTGGAGTCCGACGGAGAGGTGCGGGTCGTTCTGCTCACCGGCGCAGGAGATCGGGCCTTCTGCGTGGGCGCCGACCTGCGGGCCCGGGCCCAGGAGTACGAGGCCGGGGTGACGGAGGACCCCATGGGCAGGCAGATCCGCCGGCTGCTGCGGCGGCTGGAGTCCCTGGACCGCCCCGTGGTGGCCGCGGTGCACGGGTACTGCCTTGGAGGCGGCCTGGAACTGGCCTTGGCTTGCGACCTGCGGCTGGCGTCCGAGAAAGCCCAGTTCGGGCTGCCGGAGGCCAACGTGGGCAGCATGCCGGGCGCGGGCGGGACCCAACGCCTGACGCGCCTGGTGGGCCCCGGGTGGGCCAAAGATCTCATCTTCACGGGTCGCCGCGTGGATGCCCAGGAGGCGTACCGCATAGGGCTGGTGAACCGCGTGGCCCCCGTGGACACCTACCTGGACGAGGCGAGGAAGCTGTGCGCGGAGATCGCCCGGAAGGCGCCGCTCTCCCTTCGGTACGCCAAGGCGGCGGTGAACATGAGTCTGGATGTGGACCTGGAGTCGGGGCTGAATTTCGAGGCACGCTGTCATGCGCTCCTGCGGCACAGCGAGGACCGGAAGGAAGGAATTCAGGCGTTCCTGGAAAAGCGCGAGCCGCGTTTCGTGGGACGGTAGAGGGTCCCCGCGGGAGGTAGGAGGGAGGCGATGGCGATGGGCGTGCGGGACCGGGTGGCCATCGTAACGGGATCCGGGCAGGGCATCGGTGCCGCGGTGGCGGAGAAGCTGGCCGCGGAGGGCGCCCGCGTGGTGGTGAACGACGTGGTGGCGGAGCGGGCGGAGGCTGTGGCGACCCGGATTGAACAGGCGGGCGGCCAGGCCATCGCGGTGGCGGCGGACGTGGGCCGCAAGGAGGGAGCGGAACAACTGACCTCCCGAACCCTGGAAGCCTTCGGCCAGGTCGACATCCTGGTGAACAACGCGGGCATCGCCCGGGACCGGTGGCTGGTGAAGATGAGCGAGGAGGACTGGGACGAGGTCCTCCGGGTGAACCTCAAAAGCCAGTTCCTGTGCTGTCAGGCCGTGGTCCCCTCCATGATGGAGCGGAAGTACGGCCGCATCATCAACATCTCCTCGCGCGCGTGGCTGGGAGGGCCCGGGCAGGTCAACTACGCGGCCAGCAAGGGCGGGGTGGTCAGCCTCACCCGAACGCTGGCCCTGGAGCTGGCCAAATTCGGCATCACGGTGAACTGCATCGCCCCCGCCCTGATCGACACACCCCTCTTCCGGAGCCTCAAGGAGGAGGTCCAGGAGAAGCTGGTGCAGACCATCCCCGTGGGTCGGGTGGGGACGCCTGGGGATGTGGCGCACGCGGTGCTGTTCTTCGCCTCCGAGGAGGCCAGCTACGTTACAGGTCAGCTCCTGTACGTGTGCGGGGGCCGCAGCCTCTCCAGCGCGTAAGGGGGTCGGCGTGAGGAGGCTCAGAGCCGTCCTGCTGTTGATGGTCCTGCCCGCAGCCCTCGCTGCCGCTGGGCCCGCGCGGCGAACCGTCACCGTGGCCATGGGTCCGCCCGGGGTGATCGGGTACCTGCCGGTTTACGCCGCAAAGGGGCTGGGGTATCTCCGCGACCTGGAAGCCCGTACCGGGATCCGGGTGGAGTTCGTGGATTTCCGCGGAGGCACGGAGGCCGCCATCGCCCTGATCACCGGCAATGTGGACTTCGCCACCATCACCCTGACCCACGTGGTGAAGGCCCACGAGCA
>JBEQAH010000088.1:0-7717 GCA_041640435.1 bacterium
GTGTCCCGGGCGTCCATGGCCCGTGCCAGGGCCAGCACCACATCCACGTACGCATGCTCAAGGGCGTAGACGAGCTGCGCCCGCCGGATCGCGTTAGCCGCCACCTGCGCCATGGAGTGCAACAGCTCCAGCTCTCGAGGAGTGAACGAGGGCTCCCCGGCCTCGCGGCCCACCAGCAGCAGCCCCACCGACTCCTGCTCGGTCGCCAGCGGGACGACGGCGGTCGACCCCCGCTCGCCCCCAAGCGGCCACTCGCTGACCAGGAGCGGTCTTTTGAGGTCTGCGAAGGGTAGGAGGGTGCTGCCCCCGGACGGGTCCGGGGCGGCCTCCCCCAGCCGGGCCACCACCGCAGGCGCTTGACCCGGCGCCATCAGGGCCAAGGCGGCCCGGGGCGCCCGGCAGCGCGCCGCCACCTCGCGTAGGACCACCAGGTACATCTCCTCGGGGTCGCGCGCAGACCGCAGGGCGGCACCTAACTCCAGCAGGGCAGCGAACCGGTCCGCTCGCGCCCGGGTTTCTTCCAGCAGCCGGGCCCGCTCCAGCGCGATCCCCACCAGGTTCGCGGTGGCCTCCAGCACGACCACTTCCTCCGGATCAAATCCCGCCACCTCCTGGTGCTCCACCACCAGTACACCCACTACCGCACCGTGTGCCCGGATCGGTACGTCCAACTCCGAACGCGCGTCCGGCGCCCCGGGGATGTGGGCAGGGTCCTGCCGGACGTCCGGGGTGTAGACGGTGCGGCCCGTGCGCACCGCCCGGTCGCTGGTCCCCGCTCCCGGCGGGATCCGGTGGCCCACCGGGAGCTGTGGCCAGCCCACCTGGGCCCGCAGCACCCGGTCCCCGGTCTCAACGTCCAGCAGATACACGCCCACCGCCTGCACGCCCAGGATGGAACGCGCAGCCGCCACCACGGACCTGCACACCTCATCCTCGGTGTGTGCCCGGGCGAGGGCCGTAGCGAGCTGTCGAAGCGCCTCCTGTTGGGCTGCCCGCCGCCGGGCCTGCTCCAGGAGTTGGGCGTTGTTCAGGGACAGCGCCGCCTGGCGGGCAAAGGCCCGCATCGCCTCGCACTCCTCGTCCGTCCACCCCTCGGTGGCCCGCAACGCCACCAGGTACGCCACCACCTGACCCTCGTACACCGCAGGCCAGGCCGCCACAGCGCCGCCAGACGGCGCGGCGCTCACGAGGGGCTCTGAGGTTGCGGAGCCGACGCAAAGCAGGCGGACCACCGCTTCCAATTGCCCCTCCTCGACCCCCGCCTGCCACACCAGCGTGGGCGGGCCGCGACGCGAGGGCAACAGCAGCGCGGCTCGGTCCGTGCCCGCCACCTCCAGGATCCCGAGACCCACGGCGCGGGCGGCCTCCCCAGGGGAGAGCTTCGTGTTCAGGCGCTCGCTGGCGCGCAGGACCCGCTCCATGAGCTGGGCCTGGAGCCGAACCCGTTCGAGCAAGCGTTCGCGCTCGGCTTGAGCCGCGCGACGGTCCGTGACGTCCACCATGACGCCCCGAAGCTGCAGCGGCCGCCCATTCTTCTTCACGACGGTGACCACGTCGTGCAGCCACACCACCCGCCCGTCCGCGGCGATCATCCGGTACTCGAACTCGTGGTCCTCGCACCGCTCCGTCGCGGCCCGGCAGAAGCTCACCGCCCGGGAGCGATCCTCTGGGTGCAGGTGGCGGACCCAGAAGTCCGGCTCCTCGAGCCACCGGGCCACCGGGTAGCCCAGCAGGCGCTCAGCCTGGGGGCTCACGTACGTGAAGTGGAACGTGCGGGCGTCCGCCTCCCACACGATCCCCTGGATGGAGTGCACGAGGTCCTCGTACCTGCGGCGAGGGCGGCGCGGCCCGCGCTTGGGACTGGCCTGTCTCGCGTAGGTCATGTAAACGAAAAAACCTCTCCTCGATGTCTGGGAGCAACTCTGATGCCAAAGATGCGATTTGACACCAACCGGGCCTGGCGGTTACGGTGGAGCTCGCGAGGCGAGGAAGAGGGCACGCCGCGTGCGTGGGGCTGTTGCAGAGAGCGGGAGTGAGGTGTAAGCCCGCAGACTCTCGGACGCGGTACCTCCTCAGAGCCGCGGGCCGAGCCGATTTGGGAAGGCCCGAGGGGAGCCCTTTACAGCCACCGGAGGGCCGGCGCGGCGAATGTGCGCCGGAAGCTGGGTGGAACCGCGGGCGCGTCCCGTCCCAACGGATGGGGCGCGCAGGCTTTTTCGGGAGGTGTGTGTGGACGAGATCTTCATCCGGTTCCCCGACGGATCTGAGCTGCGGGTGCCCCGCGGGACCGCCCTGGCGGAAGTCGCGCGGGCGCGGGGAGAGTCGGAGGTGCTGGCGGCGCTGGTGGACGGGGTGCCCACGGACCTCTCCGCGCGGCTGGAACGCGACGCGACGGTTCGGTTTTTGCGGTTCGAGGACCCCCAGGGCCGCGCGGTGTTCTGGCATTCCTCCGCACACCTGCTGGCCCAGGCGGTGAAGGAGCTGTTCCCGGAGGCCAAGCTGGCCATCGGTCCGCCCATCGAGGACGGTTTTTACTACGACATCGACGTGGGCCGGCCCCTCGCGCCGGAGGACCTACAGAGGATCGAGGAGCGGATGCGGGAGCTCGCGGCGCGGGACCAGATCATCGAGCGGGTGGAACTGCCGCGCGCGGAGGCCGTGCGCCGGTACCAGGAGGCGGGGGAGCGGTACAAGCTGGAGCTGCTGGAAGGGATCCCGGACGAGCGAGTGTCCTTCTACCGGCAGAACGGCTTCTGGGACATGTGCCGCGGGCCCCACCTGCCGCGCACCGGCCTGATCCGGGCCGTCAAGGTGCTGGGCGCCAGCGGCGCGTACTGGCGCGGGGACGAGCGCCGCGAGATGCTGCAACGGGTGTACGGGATCTCTTTCCCGGACCCCGCGCAGCTGGAGGCGTATCTGGAGCGGCTGGAGGAGGCGAAGCGCAGGGACCACCGGCGGCTGGGGCGGGAGTTGGAGTTGTTCAGCATCGAAGAGAGCATCGGGCCCGGGCTCGTGCTGTGGCACCCGCGGGGCGCGGTGGTCCGTCGGTGCATCGAAGAGTTCCTCCGGGAGGAGCTGGACCGCCGGGGGTACGAATGGGTGTACACCCCGCACGTGGCGAGGGAGGAGCTGTGGGCGCGCAGCGGCCACTTGAGCTGGTACCGGGACAACATGTTCGCGGGCATTGAGGTGGAGGGCCAGCGGTACCTGGTGAAGCCCATGAACTGCCCCTTCCACATCGCCGTGTACGCGTCCCGCACCCGGAGCTACCGGGAGCTACCGGTCCGGCTCGCGGAGTTCGGCACGGTGTACCGGTACGAGCGGTCCGGGGTGCTGCACGGCCTTCTGCGCGTCCGCATGATCACGCAGGACGACGCCCACATCTTCTGCGCGCCAGACCAGATCGAGGACGAGATCTCTAGCCTCCTGGATCTCGCGTTCGCGGTGCACCGGGCCTTCGGCTTCTCGTCCTACGAGGTGATGCTCTCCCTGCGGGACCCCGCCACTCCGGAAAAGTACGCCGGGGATCCGCAGGTCTGGGAGCGGGCGGAGGCTGCGCTGGAGGCAGCCCTGCGCCGACAGGGCGTGGCGTACACGCCCGCACCCGGCGAGGCCAACTTCTACGGCCCGAAGATCGACGTGCACTTCCACGACGCTCTCGGCCGCAGGTGGCAGCTCACCACCATCCAGCTGGACTTCGTGCTGCCCGAGCGCTTCGGGCTGGAGTACGCGGGGGAGGACAACCGGCCCCACCGGCCCGTCATGATCCACCGGGCGCTGCTGGGCTCCCTGGAACGCTTCCTCGGAATCCTCATCGAGCACTACGCAGGTGCCTTCCCGCTCTGGCTGGCGCCCGAGCAGGTGCGCGTCCTCCCCGTGGCGGACCGGCACGCCCCGTACGCCCGGGAGGTACGGGACCGGCTCCGGGCCGCGGGGCTTCGGGCGGAGGCGGATCTGAGGTCGGAGAAGGTAACGAAGAAGATCCGAGACGCCCAACTGGCCAGGGTCCCTTACATGCTGGTGGTGGGGGATCGGGAGCAGCAGTCCGCGTCGGTGTCCGTGCGCCACAGGACCCGGGGCGAACTGGGAACGGTCCCTCTAGAAAGCTTCCTCGGTCAGGCCCTCGAGGAGATCCGCCAGCGCACTTAGGCAGCCTCGATCGCCAAAACCCCCGCCGCCCGCGTTCACTCCGTGGACGCGTTGTGGCGAGGTGCACGTGCGCAGACCCCTCCTGTGGTGTTCCCTGGCCTTCGCCGCGGGTGCGGCCGCGGGCGTGGAGGGGGTGGCCAGTGCGCACCGCGCCGGGGCGTTGGCCCTGGGGCTTGCGGTGCTCGGCGTGTGCGCCATGGGAAGAGCTCGGGTAGCGGGCGTGCTGCTGGTCGGGGCCGCCGCGGCCGCCGGCCTGGCGGCGGGAGGCCGTGCGGCCGCAGTGCCGGAACTGCTTTTGCTCTCCCAGCGGCCGGGCCGCAAGGTGGTGGCGGAGGGGCACGCGCTCACCGACGGCGCCCGGTTCGTGCTGCAGGTCAGCAGGCTTGATGCGGCCCCGGCGGGAACCCTCCGGCTCATGGTGCGAGGGCGCGTGCGCGTGGGCCTCGGAGACCGGGTGCAGGTGTCCGGTCGCCTGCTGCCCCTTCCGACGCCGAGGAACCCTGGCGAGCCGGACCCGGCGCGGTTCTGGTATCGACACCGCGTGGTGGCGGTGCTCGCCGCAGACCGGGTGAAGGTCGTGGTGCCGGGGGAAGCGTACAGGCTGCTGCAGCTGGCTAGTGGGGTGCGTCATGCGCTCGCGGACGTGTACCGCCGCACGCTCCGCGATCCGTACGGCGCGGTGCTGGCGGGCGTCGTGCTGGGAGTGCCGGTGCAGGACCCCGAGATCCGGGATGCGTTTCGAGCAAGCGGCCTCGCGCACCTGCTCGTCGCTTCCGGCGCACAGCTCACCACGGTGGCCGCGGCCGCGTACGTGGCGTTGCGTCGGCTGAGGCGGAGCGTGCGGGCGCTCGGCGCCCTCGGCGCCGTCTTGGCCTTCGCCTTCGTGGCGGGGTGGGAGCCCTCCATGGCGCGCGCGGCGGTCATGGCCGGGCTGTGCGCGCTGGCGGTGGTGGTCCGGCGCGAGCCCGACCCGGTCACCGTGCTCGCGGCAACGGGCGCGGCCCTGCTCAGCTCCAACCCGCTTCTGATACGGGACGTGGGGTTCCAGCTGTCCTTCGCGGCCACGGCCGGGCTGGTCGTCCTCGCGCCGGAGTTGGAGGCACGGTTGCAGACGTTGCCGCGCTTGGTCCGAGAAACCCTGGCCGCGGCGGCCGCGTGCCAGATCCTGGTGGCGCCGGTGCTGTTGTGGCACTTCGGACAGGTGCAGACCCTGGCCCTCGCAGCCAACGTGCTGGCGGTGCCCGCGGCCGCGACGCTGGTCCCGCTGGGACTGGCCGCGGGCCTGGCAGGGCTGGTGTGGCAGGGGGCGGCCCTACCCCTCTTGTGGGCTGCGGAGGCGGGCTGCGCGTACCTGGTGGCGGTCGCCCGGGGAATCTCGAGCCTGCCCGCGGCAACGTGGCAGGTGCCAGGTGGGGTTGGCACGCGCCTTGTCGTGGGCGCGGTCGCAGTCCTCGGGCTCCTCGTCGCTGCAGGCCGGCTGAGGCCGATGCGCGCCGCCCTGCTCGCCCTCAGTGCGGTCGCTGCGGCAGTCTGGATCCGCGCCCTCCCGCCCCTTCCACACGCAGAGGTGGTGTTCCTGGACGTCGGCCAGGGGGATGGGATACTGATCCGTACGTCCCAGGGGCACCGCGTGGTGATCGACGGCGGGCCGGAGGCGGAACCTCTGGCGGGCGCGTTGCTACAGGCCGGAGGTCGGCCGGATGTGGCCATTCTGAGCCACGCGCACGCGGACCACGTGGTGGGTCTGACCCACGCCCTACGGCGCTTCGGGGCCGGGGTGGTGTTGGACGCCGGCTACCCGCACCCGACCCCGGCGTACGCGGAATTCCTGCGGGCGGTGCGGGAGCGCCGCATCCCGTACCGATCCGCCCGGCGGGGGATTCGGGTGGAGCTGGGGAGGGGCTCCATGGAGGTCCTGTGGCCGCCGGCGCAGTTCGTGGAGGGGCCGTCAGCCGTCAACGAGAACTCGGTGGTGGTGTCGTTCCGCTTCGGGGCCATCCGCTTTCTGTTCCCCGGAGACGTGGAGACAAATGCGGAGCTGGCCCTCGTGGCGTCGGGAACAGACCTGGCCGCGGATGTGCTGAAGATGCCACACCAGGGGAGCCGCACCAGCAGCTCCGAATTGTTTCTGGACGCCGTGCGGCCGCGGGTGGCGGTGCTGAGTGTGGGTGCGGCGAACCCCTACGGCCACCCGCACCGCGAGGTCCTGGCTCGGTATGCGCACCGGGGGGTCGCGGTGTACCGCACCGACCGGGATGGCGCGGTCAGCCTGCGGACCGACGGGAGGGAGCTATGGGTGAGAACAGCGAGGCAGGGGTGGTGCTGCGCGGCGTGGTGGACCGGGTGGAGGACGAGGTAGCCGTGGTGCTCCTGGAGGGCGGCCGTGCCGCCTTCCTGCCACGGGACGCCCTCCCGGCCGCGGTCGGCGAGGGGAGCGGTGTGGAGCTGGTGGTGCGGCTGGTGCGCAACCCCTGGGGCCCGGTGGTCGGGGATTTGCTGGACCACCTGCAGGAGGAGCGATGAGCGCGCGGGAGCGCCGGGTGTACGTGGTGGTGGGACAGGACGACTGGCGCCGCGCGGAGGCCGTGCACCGGATCGTGGCCCGATACCTGGAGCCCGAAGAGCGCGCTTTGAACCTGGACCGTCTGGACGCCTCGGAAGTGGACGTGCAGGAGGTGCTCACCCGGGCGGACACGCTCCCGTTCTTCGGCCGCATCCGGGTGGTGGTGGTGCACGGGGTGGATCGCATGCCCGCGGCGGGGCAGGAGCGGCTCGCCGCCTACCTTGAGGCCGGCCCGCCGCCCTCGGTGCTGGTGCTGGAGGCCCGCAGCCTCGACCGCCGTCGGAAGCTGGCGGCGGTGATGGCCCGGGTCGCGGAGGTGGTGGACGCGGAGCCGCTGGACGCCCGCGGCGCGGCGGCTTGGGTTGTGGCGCGGGCCCGGTCCTTGGGCAAGCGCATGACCACGGAAGCCGCCCGGGCCTTGGTGGCCGCCGTGGGCGTGGACCTGCACGCCCTGGCTGGCGAAGTGGACAAGCTGGTGGCGTACGCGGCCGACCGGCCGCAGGTGGACGTGGCGGACGTGGAGGCGGTGGCCGCACACGGCGCGGAGGTCTCGGTGTTTGCGCTCACCGACGCGGTGGGCGAAGGGGACGCGGAGGGGGCGCTCCGCGTACTGCGGCGGCTGGTGGATCGGGAGAACCCGGTGGGGCTGGTGGCGTTGCTGGCAGGCCACTTTCGCGCCTTGCTGTACACGCGCGCCCTAAAGGACCGAGGAGCGTCTGCGGAGGAGGTGCGGTCCGCCCTGGGCAGCCGCGCGTGGCTGTACCGTCGCTACCGGGAGCAGGTGGAGCGTTTCGGCCACCGCCTCTGGGAGCTGCATCGGGAGATCGAGCGAGTAGACCTCGCCCTCAAGACCTCGGGAGCTCCTGCGGAGGTGCTGCTGGAAAGCCTTGTGGTCCGGCTGTGCCTCGCAGGCGGCGGGGGCTCCGGCGCGCGGGCTGCTCGCTAGTCTCCGAAGTCAGCCGCTCCGCTGGAGGGCCCGCATGAGGCGGGACTTGCGCCGGGCGG
>JBEQAH010000089.1:0-7678 GCA_041640435.1 bacterium
TGCCCGAACCCGACTTCGTGTGGGACCCCATCGTGTCCGTGGAGTACACCGGCGAGCACCCTGTCTACGACCTGACGGTGCCGGGTACCCACAACTTCGTGGCCAACGACGTGTGCGTGCACAACACCACCTTCTGCTTGAACATCGCGCAGCACGCGGCCGTGGAGCACCGCATGCCCGTGGCCATCTTCTCCATCGAGACCAGCGCGGAGCAGTTGGTCCAGCGGATGCTGTGCGCTCAGGCTCAGGTGGACGGGCAACGACTGCGGCGGGGGTACCTGTCCGAGGCCGACTGGCGTCGGCTCACGCGGGCCATGGGGGCCCTGGTGGACGCGCCCATCTTTATCGACGACTCCTCCAACCTGTCCGTGGTGGAGATGCGAGCGAAGGCGCGGAAGCTGAAGGCCGAGCACGGGCTGGGCCTCGTCGTGGTGGACTACATCCAGCTGATCCAGTCCTACCGCCGCACGGAGAACCGCACGCAGGAGCTCAGCGAGATCGCCCGTGGGATCAAGTCCCTGGCGAAAGAGCTGGAGGTCCCCATCCTGGCCGTCTCGCAGCTCTCGCGGGCGGCGGAGCAGGGCGGCTCCAAGATCCCCATGCTGTCCCACCTGCGGGAGAGCGGGGAGCTGGAGCAGGTCGCGGACCTGGTGTTGTTTCTGTACCGGGAGGACTACTACGACCCCGAGCGCGCGCGCAGGGAGGGCAAGGAGAACGTGGCCCTGGTTCGGGTCGCCAAGCACCGCAACGGGCCCACGGACGACCTGGAGCTGTTCTTCCACAAGGAGACCTCGCGGTTCGCGAATCTCGACCGCAGGCACGGCACCACCTAGGGCCCGCCTACACACCCCGGACATCTGCGTGTGGTACAGTGGGCTTGCGAACGGTCGGGAGGGGGCCATGACCGGCTGGAAGCTGCTGGGGATGTGCGCGGTGCTCGGCGCGGTGGCGGGGGGAAGCTACCAGGCGGGCCTGGAGGCGGGTGCGAGGACGGTGGCGGCCCTGCCTACCCAAGCACCCCTTCAAGAACTGATCCCCCTTCCGGGCCCGGGGCAGCAGGTTCCTGGGCTGCAGCCGCAGCCCGGGCTCGGTGAGGAGTGCGAGGCGCGTGTATACCTGTTCTTCAACGGCCGCTTCTACGAGATGCGCCCCGGTCCCGGGCAGGGCCCGGACGGGACGCCCGGCGCACCTCAGGAGTTGATCCCGCTCCAGCCGGTACCGGGGCCGGGGCAGCCCTCTCCAGGGCTGCCTGCACCGCGCAGCAACCCGTTCCAACCGCCGGGACCCCGGTTCTAACCGGATCCCTGTCCCGTCCGAGCGCGGTCTTGCCGTCGCACGTGTGATCCGCGCCTACCCGCGCGCCGCCCCTACCACCGCGTCCACGTTCTCCGGCGGGGTGTCCGTGGGGATCACGCAGCCGCCAGTGACCACGTGCCCGCGACCCCCGGTCTGCTGCAGCGCGTCCCGGACTTCTTGTGCCACCTCATGCGGAGAGCGATCCGCGAGCTTCACCTCGTCCACCCCACCCCACAGGCAGGCGGAGGTGCGCTGGCGGGCCTCCCCGAGGGAGGGCGGGGTCCTGCGGTCGTGCCAGTTGAACGCGTGCACCGGGTAGTCCGCTAGCACGTCGAGGTACGGCCCCTCGCCGTGGGCGTGCAGCACCACCAGTTCGGCGCCAGAAGCCGCCTCCAGGACCCGCAGGTCGTAGGGCCGGCCGAAGGCTTCGTACTCCTCCCGGGTCAGGGCACCCGCGCACGCCATCTGCGTGGCGAAGAACACCCCGTCTGCGCCTGCACTGAGGCAGGCCATCACAAAGCGGCTCGTGACGTCGGTGATCACCTCAAGACCCTCGTGCAGCCGGTCCGGCTCTTCCCGCAGGTAGCGCAGCACCGCCTGGTCCCCGCACAGAGTCCGCGCCACCGTGAGAGGGCTGAACACCGTGGCCAGCACCGGCACCGCCCCGCCCACCAGCTCCCGCACCAGCCGCAGCACCTTGAGCTCCCGGCCATAGGCGCCTGCGGTCACGTCCAGCGGTCGCAGCCGCGCCCAGTCCTGGCCCCGTTTCACCGGCCGGTCCAGGTAGGTGCGGACCCCCTCGCGGTTCGGACGGTAGGCGGCGCGCAGCCCCCAGTCTTCGCCGTAGTAACCGCTTGCGGGTGTGACCTTGAGAAGGTCGAAGCCGTGCCGGCGCCAGAAGGCCACGTGGGCCTGCGCGGAGGTGTCCGCGCGATGGTCGTGTTGCGGGAAGTGACGCCACAGAGCCACGGGGGGAGCGTCCGCCCGATCCCCCCGGAGCGCCGCTCGCACTCGATCCCAGTGCACCTCGTCCTCCTGCGGGGAAACTTTCGGCGCGGGGTGTGCGGGGTTCCTGCGTGTTGACACCCCGCGCGCGGGTCCCGTATGGTCATACTGCACCGCACAGCGCAACCCGCGCACACTCCTGCGAGGAGGGACGATGCCACAGATCGCACGAGGTCTGGAAGGGGTGGTGGCGGGCACCACTGCCCTCAGCTTCATCGACGGCCGCGGGGGACGGCTGGTCTACCGCGGCTACGACATCCGGGATCTGGCGCAGAAGTCCAGCTTCGAGGAGGTGTGCTACCTGCTCTGGTATGGCCGCCTGCCGCGCCGTGCGGAGCTGGAGAGGCTTGGGGCCGAGCTGGCCCGGATGCGGGCCCTGCCCGAGGATCTGCAGAGGCTGCTCTACAGCCTACCCACGCATCTGGATCCCCTGGACGCTTTGCGCACGGTTCTCTCGCCCCTCATGGCGTACGACGAAGACCCGGAGGACGCCTCCCGGGAAGCGGACCTGCGGCGGGCGAAGCGGCTGGTGGCGCTCACCGGCACCGTGGTGGCCGCGTTCCACCGGCTGCGGCAGGGGCAGGCGCCGGTGTCCCCAGACCCCCAGCTCGGCCACGCGGCGAACTTCCTGTACATGCTGCGGGCCGAGCCCCCCGACCCGCTCCACGCCCGGGCCCTGGACACCTACTTCGTCCTCCTGGCGGACCACGGCTACAACGCCAGCACCTTCACCGCCCGCGTCATCGCCAGCACCCTGTCGGACATGGTGGCGGCGGTGGTGGGGGCCATTGGCGCCCTGAAGGGACCTCTGCACGGGGGTGCGGCCCGCTGGACGATGGAGATGCTGCTCACCATCGGGTCGGTGGACAACGTGGAGCCGTACGTGCGCGGTCTGTTCGAGCAGCGGAAGAAGGTCCCGGGGTTTGGGCACCGCGTGTACAAGGTGGAGGACCCGCGCGCTCGGGTGCTGCATCAGCTGTCCCGGCAGGTGGCGGAGCACACCGGCGGGCTCGTGTGGGTGGAGATGTCGGAGCGGGTGGACCAGCTGGTGGCGCAACTGAGAGGCGACCGCGAGATCTACCCGAATGTGGACTTTTACTCCGCATCCCTGCTCTACAATATCGGGATCCCGCCGGACCTAATGACCCCGTTGTTCGCGTGCAGCCGCATGGCGGGCTGGACCGCGCACGTGATGGAGCAACACGGCGACAACCGGCTGTACCGGCCCGAGTCGGAGTACACGGGACCCCAGGACTTGGTCTACGTGCCGGTGGACGAGCGCTGAGCCGCGCTAGAGGTCCTTGCCCCGGTACACCATGTACACCCGGTAGCCCCTTCGCTCCCAGAACGCGTCCGCCTGCGCGTTCCCCGCGGCCGCGGTCAGCTCCACGCGGCGCACACCCCGTTCCCGCATCCACGCTTCCAGCCGCGCCACGAGCGCCCGCCCGACACCCTGACCGCGGTATCCCTCCCGCGTGTACACGTCCTGGATGTAGCCGCGCCGCCGACGGCGGAAGAAGGCCGGGAGGAGGGTAATCCGGCCCACGGCGAGGCCCACCAGCTCTCCCCCGCACTCCGCCACCACCACCAGCGCGTCCTCGCGGCCCAGCAGGCAGCCGAGGTACTCCTCGTACGCCCTCCGCCAGCCGCGGCTCAGGGCGAAGGCGTCATCCAGCTGCTCGTGGAAGTGTGCCAGCTCGCCCCACAGATCCACCGCCTTGGCCAGGTCGCGGGCCTCCGCAGCGCGGATCCGGACGTTGCCCACTAGAGCCACAGGACTCAGATTGGGCAGGGGGAGGGGGGAATCCTGCGAGGTCGGCGTCCGCGCCGATCCGGTAGGATGGTGGGGAGCATGGAGTGGGCGGAGCGCCTTCGGGCGCTGGAGGGGATGACCCAGGAGAGCGCCACGGAGATCGGGGTGGCGGCCGCGCAGGCGCTGGAGGCCTGGCTGCGGGCGTGGCAGGACCAGGACCCGCGTGCGTTCCTGGAAGCGCTGGACGAGGCCACCCGCCAGCTCACGGACCGAAAGCCCACCACCGCACCGCTGCACAACCTGCGCTACCGCATGCTGCAGTTCGCAGGGGAGATGCAGCGGGAGCGGGTCCCCCTGGGGCAGATGCGGGAGGAACTGGCAGACTGGCTGCGGGGCTACCGGGCGCACGTGGCGGAGTCCCACGCCCGCATCGCGCACCACGGCGCTGAAGCCCTGGCGGAGTGCGAGGTGATCCTGACTCTGTCCTACAGCAGCACGGTGTACGCGGTGTTGGAGGAGCTCTATCAGCACAACCCAGACCTGAGCGTGGTGGTGTTCGAGGCGCGTCCCTTCCTGGAAGGGCGGCGGATGGCGCAGGCGCTGGCGGAGCTGGGGGTGTCCGTCACCCTCACGGTGGACGCAGCCATGGGGTACTACATGGACGTGGCCTCCGCGGTGCTCACGGGCGCGGAAGCAGTGTCTTTGGAGGGAACCTTCGTGAACAAGGTGGGTACGCGCCCGCTCTTGATCTGCGCCCACGTGCACGGGGTCCGCAGCTACGTGGCCACGGAGACCATCAAGATCCTGCCCCCCACCCTGCGAGGCGAGTCCATGCTGAGCGCGGTGGGGTCTCCGGAGGACATCGCGGCGGACTGGGTTCCCCCGCCGGGCGTGGAGGTGTCGCCGGTGCTGTACGAGCCGACCCCGGACCGTCTGGTCACCGCCTACATCACGGAAGAAGGTGTGGTGTCGCCGTTGCGCTTGGCGACCCTGAGCCGCCCCCTGGGGGTGTGACGAGCGTGGACGAGCCGCGCTTTTCGCCCTACGTGGACGTAGCCGTGCGCGCGGTGCGCGAGGCGGCGGACGTCCTGCGGGCGTACTTCGCCCGCCCTCCGGAGCTCGGGGAGGTGCGCTACAAGGGGCCCACCAGCCCGGTCACCGAGGCCGACCACGCCAGCGAAGCCTGCATCGTGTCGCGGCTGCGCGAGGCCTTCCCCGACCACGGGGTGGTGGCCGAGGAGGGCCGCAACACCCGCGCGGAGGGGGCGCTTTGTTGGTACGTGGATCCCCTGGACGGCACCACGAACTTCGCCCACCGCCTGCCGTGGTTCGGGATCTCCGTGGCCCTGGCGGAAGGCGAGTCCGTGCGGCTGGGGGTCGTGTACCAGCCCGTGCTGGATGAGCTCTTCGTGGCCGAGCGCGGGGCCGGCGCGTGGCTCATCGGAGGTGAGCGACCTCTGCGGCTGAGGGTGTCGCGCACCGCGCGGCTCCAGGAGGCCCTGGTGGCCACGGGGACGCCCCCCGACATCGCTACCACGGGGAACAACCTTACGCAGATCGTCACCATGCTCAAGCTGACGGAAGACGTCCGGCAGATGGGCTCGGCGGCTTTGAACCTGTGCTACGTGGCCGCGGGCCGGCTGGACGCCTTCTGGGAGCCGGGCCTGAACCCGTGGGACGTGGCCGCGGGTGCACTGATGGTCCTGGAAGCGGGAGGGGTCGTCACCGGCATGGACGGCTCCCCCTACGAGGTGGCCACGCGAAACCCCCTCGCCACCAACGGGCTGCTGCACGCCCAGATCCTGGCGCTGTTCCAAGCGCGAGGGTAGGGCTACCGCCGCGATGCGGGGCCCTCCCGCAACGCCGGCAGGCGCGCCCGCACCGCGGCCACTAGCCATAGGGTCAGTGCGCCGTTCACCAGGCTGGTGGCCAGGTTGAAGGGCACGAAGGCACTCCACAGGAGCGGCAGGATGCGCCGCTGTACTGTGCCTACGTCCGCGGGGCTGTAGTCAAAGAACACCGGGAGCACCACCAGGAGCAGGACCGGCACCATGAGGACCGTGCGGGCCACAGCACCCAGGGCCACACCCTTCGCGAGACCCCGCAGATCGGGTTGCTTCCTGTACGCCCACGCGGCCGTAGCCGCAAAGAACGCCACGGCGGAGAAGTTGGCGAAAGGTCCCACCCAGCCCGTGCTGCTGCCGAAAAGGAGGACGTAGAGCACGTTCTTGAGGAGCGCCACCAGCACCGAGGCCGCGGGTCCGTACAACACACCCGCGAGCAGGGTGGGGACCTCGCCGGGATCGAACTTCAGGTAGGGTGCACCGGGGATGATCGGAAACTGCACAAACCGCATGAGCAGCGCGGCCAGCGCCGACAACATGGCCAGGGAAGCCGTATGGCGCACGCGCATGGCGACCCCCTCCTCGTTGGGTTTCCAGCCGAGCACGGACCCAACAAGAAGGCCCCGGAGCGTCGCCCCGGGGCGTCGGATGACGCAGTTCGCCGCGCGTGCCGCGCGGCCACGCCACCGACCTTCTCCCATCCGGACTGTACCGTCGGCCCCGGCTTCACCAAGTCGGCTGCACCGGGTCCACCGCGCTTCAGACCGTGCGCGGGTCGCGGGCTCGCGCCGGGTTCCCCCGGCACCTACCGCCGGTCGGGAATCGGGGGCCGTGCAGCCCCCTCACCCTGCCCCGAAGGTCGTGCTCGCTGGTCGTGCACATAATAGCGCCCCGCCCTCGGGTGGACAAGGGGGAAAGCCTACACGCCGAAGACGTTCCGCACCACCTGGCGGTTGCGGAGCGCCGGGGTAAGGGTATCGTCGACTTCGCGCACCACGCGGTCCTGTTCTACCACCAGCCAGCCCGCGTAGCCCGCTTGCCGCAGCGCCACGGCCACCGCGGAAAGGTCCAGGGAGCCGCGCCCCATCTCCACGAACGTCCCCGACTTGGCGGCATCCGCGTAGGTGGCTCCACCCGACAGCATCTGGCGCAGCCGCGGGACGTCTACGTCCTTGAGGTGGACGTGGGAAACCCTCCGGGCGTGCCGGCGGCACACCTCCACCGGATCCGCGCCGCCGAACAGCAGGTGGCCGGTGTCGAGGCACAGCCCCACGGACTGCGGGTTCGTGTGGATGAGGAGGGCCTCCACCTCCCCTTCGTTTTCCACATAGGTGCCGCCGTGCGGGTGGAACGCCACCGGCAGACCATAGCGGTCCCGCACAAGCTCCGCCAAGCGCACTACGCGCTCGCCGTAGCTAGGCCACTCGTCGTCCGGGATCCCGCAAGCCGCGGTCAGCTCCGGACGGCCTGCCACGCGGGCGCGCAGATCGTCCCCTGCGTCCGCGAACACCACGAGGCTCCCGCCACACCGCGCCACCAGTTCGGCAACCCGCGTGGCCTCCGCCTCCGCCTCGGCGAAACGGCTGGCCTCCCGCAGGGGCAGAGGCACGAAGGCGGCAACCAGCACCAAGCCCCGCGAGGCGAGGGCGGTGCGCAACGCCTCCGGTGCCGTCGGCAAAAACCCCCACGGGCCCAGCTCGGTACCCTCGTAACCCGCCTGAGCCATCTCGTTCAGTACGCGCTCCCAGGGTAGCTGCGGGCCCCAGCCGGGGATCTCGCA
>JBEQAH010000090.1:0-7620 GCA_041640435.1 bacterium
TGGCTTCACCCTGGTCCACGGGCACACCGTCGATGGCCACGATGCGGTCCCCCGGCCGCAGGCCCGCCTCCGCCGCAGGCCACCCCGTGCGCACAGAGGCGATGGTGTTCGTCACTCGCTGCGGGATGCCGTACGCCCCCGCCGCGGTGGCGATCAGGAGCACCGAGAGCACCACGTTCATCAGCGGGCCTGCCCCCACCACCGCGATCCGGGCCCACACGCTCTTGCTCCGGAACGACCCGGGGCCGAGCTCGCCCTCGAACTCCTCGCCCTCCAGGCGGACGTAGCCGCCCAGCGGCAGGGCGTTCAGGGAGTACTCCGTCTCCCCGCGTCGGATTCGCACCAGGGGTGGCCCGAAGCCCACCGCGAAGGCCTTCACCCGCACGCCCACCGCTTTCGCCACCAGGAAATGGCCCAGCTCGTGGGCGAGGATCATGAGCCCGAAAGCTACCAGGGCGAGGACGAAGGGCATCTTAAAGGCTCCTGGCCACCGCCCGGGCCCACCGGTCCGCCTCCAGGACCTGCTCCAGGGTGGGCTCGGCGGTCGGATGGTGCAGATCCATGGCCGCCCGCACCAGCTGCGGGATGCGGCCGAAGGAGACCTCCCCGCGCAGGAAGCGCTCCACCGCCACCTCGTTGGCCGCGTTCAGCACCGCAGGCATCGTACCACCTGCGGCCAAGGCTTCGTAGGCGTAGCCCAAGCACGGGAAGCGGCGCAGGTCAGGCGGCTCGAAGGTGAGGGTGCGGGGCACGGTCCAGTCCAGGTGACCGAACCCGGGTGGCAGGCGGTCGGGCTCGGTGAGGGCGTACTGCAAAAACAGGCGCATGTCCGGCCGGCTGAGGTGCGCGAGGGTGGAGCCGTCGCAGAACTCCACCATGCCGTGCACCACGCTCTGGGGGTGAATCACCACCTGGATTCGGTCTGGCGGGAGGTCAAACAGCCAGCGGGCCTCGATCACCTCTAACCCCTTGTTCATCAGGGTGGCGGAGTCCACGGTGATCTTCGCGCCCATGCGCCAGGTGGGATGCTGCAGGGCTTCGTCCGGCGTGGCACGCTCCAGCGACTCCAGGGAACGCCGCAGGAAGGGCCCTCCGGAGGCAGTCAGGACCACCCGCGCCACCCGATCGCGCCGCTCAGCCCGCAGGCACTGGTAGATGGCGCTGTGCTCGCCATCCACCGGCACCACCCGTGTCCCGCGCGCCGCGGCCAGCTGTCGCACGATCGCCCCTGCTGCCACCAGGGTCTCCTTGTTGGCCAGCGCGAGCTCCTTCCCGGCCTTCAACGCCGCGAGGCTCGGGCCCAGGCCGGCCACCCCCACCACGGCCACCAGCACCACGTGCGCGGAAGGCCACGCGGCCAGATGCGTCAGCGCTTCCGGGCCCACGAAGATCTCGCCGGTCCACCCCTCCGCCCGTGCGCGGAACTCCTCCTCTGCCTGGGCGTCCAGCAGGGCCACCGCCTCGGGCTGCCACCGGCGGACCTGAGCGGCCAGCGCCGAGGCGTTCCGCCGCGCTCCCAGTCCCACCACCCGCACCCGCCCTGCGAGCCCCTCGACGACTTCCAGGGCCTGCCGGCCGATGGAGCCCGTGCTCCCCAGCACCACGAGCCCGCGCACCCCCTCCGTCACAGCCACCCCCTCCACCAGCCGAACACGTAGTAGCTCACTGCGCCCGAGAACAGCAGGCCGTCGAAGCGGTCCAGCACGCCTCCGTGGCCGGGCAGCAAGCTGCCGGAGTCCTTGGCTTGCGCCTCCCGCTTCAGCCGGGATTCCCACAGGTCGCCCAGTAGCCCGCAGACCGCGCACAGCAATCCACCCGCCACCGCCCACGCCACGGGGAGCTTGAACCACGCGGCCACCGCCAGGGCCCCCACGACTCCGCCGGCCAGTGCACCCGCCGCACCTTCCAGGGTCTTGTTCGGACTCACCTCGGGTGCGAGCTTGCGCCGCCCCAGGCTCTTCCCGATGAAGTAGGCGGCGCTGTCGGCGCACCAGGTGGCGGTCACCACAAGGAAGGTCAGCGCCATCCCCTCCGGCAGCGACCGCAGCAGCACCCAGTGGGAGCCCAAAAGCCCCACGTACAGCGCCCCGAGCGCCGTACCCGCGGCGTTGGCCACGGCGCGCCCGTGCCGCGAGACGAGCTCCGCGCTCAGGGCAGCCAGCACGAGCGCCACCACGAGCCCCACCGTCCAGCGCGCGGGCGCAGCCCAGGCGGCCACGGGCAGCAGAACGCTCACCACAAGGCCCACCGCCGAAGCGGGCGCGTACCCGGCCTGCCCCGCCAGCCGGTAGAACTCCCAAGCCCCCAACGCCACCACCGCGGCCACCACCGCGGTCATCACCCACCCGCCGGCCCACACCGTGCCCACAGCCACCGGGATGCCCACGGCTGCGGTCGCCAGGCGCCTACCCAGCATCCAAGCCCCCGAACCGCCGCACCCGGGCCTGGTAGTCCCGCAGGGCAGCGAGCAGCGCCTCCCGGCCGAACTCCGGCCACAGCACGTCGGTGAAGTACAGCTCCGCGTACGCGGACTGCCAGACGAGGAAGTTGCTCAGACGCCTCTCGCCCGCGGTTCGGATCACCAGGTCCGGATCCGGAAGGGGGTAAGTTTGCAGGAACCGAACCAGCTCCGCCTCGCCCAGGGATTCCGGCTCCAGCTCGCCCCGCGCCGCCGCCACGGCCACCGCTCGGGCCGCGGCGAGGATCTCCGCCCTGCCTCCGTAGTTCAGCGCCCCCACCAGGTGCAGGCGATCGCCGGAGGCGGTCAGCTCCTCCGCGTAGCGAATGGCCTCCTGCAGGCTCTTCGGAAACTCCTGCCGGTCCCCGATGATCCGCACCCGTACACCCCGTGCGGCCAGCTCGGGCGCTTCCTCCCGCAGCACCTGTTCGTACAACGCGCACAACGCCTCCACCTCGTCCCGAGGTCGGCGCCAGTTCTCGGTGCTGAAGGCAAACAGGGTGAGCACCCGGATGCCGAACTCCACCGCCGCCTCCACCGTGCGCCGGATCGCCTCCCGTCCGGCCCGGTGGCCCTCGACCCGCGGCAGGCCCTGGCGGGTCGCCCACCGTCCGTTCCCGTCCATGATGATCGCCACGTGCGTGGGCAGCCGACCGGGATCCAGCCCGAGGGCCTGGAGGGCCTGCGGCTTGAGAGGGTGCGGTGGGTGTCCGGGTCTCACAGGCCTCGCGCTGCCTTGAGAAAGCCACACCGGGCAGGCGCTTCCACGGGAGGCCCCGATCGTGGATCAGCCCGCGGGGCCGGAGGGATTCCCGGGCGAAGGCTGGCGGAGCGGGGTGTAGCGCTCCCAGGCCACCACGAGCTCGAGCTGGCCGGGTGCTGTGGCCCGCTGCCGGACCACTCGTTGCACGCCGCCGGCGGGCGCGCTGTGCGGAGGCGAGGTGGTCCGCACGTCCACCCGCCACCCCGCGGCTTCCGCAAGCTGCAGCGCCTCCTCCAGGGGGTATCCCACCACATCCGGCGGCCCCGCCTCCTCGGCCGCGTGGGCCCTCCCAGACACCGCTAAACCTCCAGGATCTCCGCTTCCTTCTTTTGGAGCAGGGCGTCGATCTCTCCGATGAACCGGTCCGTCAGCTTCTGCAGCTCGTCCTGGGCCCGGCGCAACTGGTCCTCGGAGATTTCGTGCGCGTCTTCCAGCTCCTCCAGCGTCTCCTTGGCCTCCCGGCGGATGTTGCGCACCGCCACCCGCCCCTCCTCCGCGTGCTTGCGGGCCACCCGGACCAGCTCCTTGCGCCGCTCCTCGGTGAGCGGCGGAATGGGGATGCGGAGGACCACACCGTCCGAGCTGGGCACAAGCCCCAGCTCGCTCTGGAGGATGGCCTTCTCGATGGCCCGGGTGGCCCCGCGGTCCCAAGGCTGCACCACCAGCAGCCGGGGCTCCGGTACCGAGATGCTGGCCAGCTGGTTCAGCGGGACCTGGGTGCCGTAATACTCGACCTTGATGTGCTCCAGGAGGGCGGGGCTGGCCCTCCCGGTCCGCAGGGTGGCCAGCTCGCGGGCGGTGGCCTCCACCGCCTTCTGCATCCGCACCCGGGCGTCCTTGAGGACCTCGTCGATCACGGCGCACCTCCGATCAAGGTGCCCACGTGCTCCCCCCGCACGATCCGCTCCAGGTTCCCGGGCTCCTGCAAGTTGAACACCCAGATGTCCAGGCCGTTGTCCATGCACAGGGACACCGTGGTGGTGTCCATCACCTGCAGCCCTCGGTTGATGTACTCCAGGTACGTGAGCCGGTCAAACATCACGGCGTCCCGGTGTACGCGGGGATCCTTGTCGAACACGCCGGGCACCCGGTTCTTGGCCATGAGGACCGCGCCCGCCTCGATCTCGATGGCCCGCAGGGCCGCGGTGGTGTCGGTGGTGAAGTAGGGGCTGCCGGTCCCCGCGGCGAACAACACCACCCGGCCCTTCTCCAGATGGCGGATGGCGCGGCGGCGGATGAAGGGCTCTGCGATCTGGTGCATGGCGATGGCACTCTGCACCCGGGTCTCCAGGCCGTAGCCCTCCAGCACCTCCTGGAGCGCCAGGGCGTTGATCACCGTGGCCAGCATCCCCATGTAGTCCGCGGTGACCTTGTCGATCCCCAGCAGGCGGCTCACCTCCGCGCCCCGAACCAGATTGCCGCCGCCCACCACCAGCGCCACCTGGACCCCCAGCTCGTGCACCGCCCGGACCTCCCGCGCCACCACCCGCAGGACCTCCGGGTCCAGGCCCACGCGCCCATCCCCGCTCAGCTCTTCCCCGCTGAGCTTGAGGACGATCCGTCCGTACCGCAGGCCTGGCACGCGCCCCCCCGGTGAGCCGGACCCTAACCCGCCTCGCCGAGCCTGAACCGCGCGAACCGTCGGACCACGATGTTCTCCCCGGTCCGGGCCACCACCTCCGCGATCCGCTCCCGGACCCGCTTCGCCTCGTCGCGGATGAAGGGCTGCTCCAGGAGCACGACCTCCTCCAGCCACTTGTTCACCTTGCCCTCCACCGCGCGCTCCAGGGCGGAAGCGGGCTTGCCGGACATGGACGCCTCCAGCTGCGCCCGGGCGATCTCCCGCTCCCGGGCCAGGACGTCCTCCGGCACGTCCTCCCGCCGGACGTAGCGCGGGTCGCGGGCGGCGATCTGCAAAGCCAGATCCCGCACGAGTTGTCGGAACTCGTCGGTGCGGGCCACGAAGTCCGTCTCGCAGTTCACCTCCACGAGCACCCCCAGCGTCCCACCCCCGTGGATGTAGGCGTCCACCAACCCCTGGGTGGCGGCCCGGCCGGCCCGCCTGGCGGCCTGTGCCAGCCCTTTGCGCCGCAACAGCTCCACGGCCTTCTCCAGGTCCCCGCCCGCCTCCTCGAGCGCCCCCTTGCAGTCCATCATCCCCGCGCCCGTGCGGGCGCGCAGTTCCTTCACCAGCTCCAGGTCCACCGCCATCCCTAAACCTCCACGTCCTCTTCCTCGTACTCCTCGAGGGTGGGTTCTGGCTCCAGCTCCGCTTCCTCCGGCTGCTCCGACTGCGCTTCCCCGGCGGTCACCGGCACGGGCTCTCCGGCCACCTCCTCCCCGAGCCGCTTGCGCCGCTCCTCCAACCCCTCTACGCACGCGTCCGCGATCCGGCTGGTGATGAGGCGCACCGCGCGGATGGCGTCGTCGTTCCCAGGGATGGGATAGTCGATCTCGTCCGGGTCGCAGTTGGTGTCCACGATGGCCACGAGCGGGATCCGGAGCTTGCGGGCCTCCAGGACCGCGATGCGCTCCTTGCGGGTGTCCACCACGTACACCGCCGCGGGGAGGGTCTTCAGATTCTTGATGCCACCCAGATACTTTTCCAGCCGCGCCAGCTCGTCCAGCACCCGCGCCTGCTCCTTCTTCGGCAGCATCTCCAGCTGACCCGCGTCGCGCAGCTGCTCGATCTCCCGCAGCCGCTCCACCCGCTTGCGGATGGTCTGGAAGTTGGTCAGCATGCCGCCCAGCCACCGCTGGTGGACGTACGGCATGCCCGCCCGCTGCGCTTCCTCCCGGATGGCGTCCTGCGCCTGCTTCTTGGTCCCCACGAACAGCACGGAGCCCCCCTCGGCGACCGCGTCGCGGACGAACCGGTACGCCTCCTCGAACAGGGGCACTGACTTCTGGAGGTCGATGATGTGGATCCCGTTGCGCTCGGTGAAGATAAAGCGGGCCATCTTGGGGTTCCACCGGCGGGTCTGGTGGCCGAAGTGGACCCCGGCCTCCAGCAGCTGCTTCATGGTGACGACCGCCACCGCTACCTCCCGGTTCCCTGCCGCCCGCCCTCCCCCTTTGGGGACCGGAACCCCGGCGCGCAGAGCGCCCGGGTGGGGGGCGTGCACAAAGTACGCGGGCCAAGCACGGCCCGCGCCCGCCGTAGTATACCACAGGGTCTTCGGGCCGGAAGGGCTACAGGATGTAGCGGCTCAGGTCCTGGTCCCGCAGCAAGGCCTCCAAGCGGCGGTGCACGTAGGGGGCGTCGATGACCACCCGCCGGGGGCCGTGGGGCGCTTCGAAGCTCACCTCCTCCATGACCCGCTCCAGCACGGTGTGCAGTCGGCGGGCGCCGATGTCCTCGGTGCGTTCGTTGACCTCGTGCGCCGCCCGCGCGATGGCCTCCACGCCGTCGGGCGTGAACACCACCTCCACCCCTTCCGTGGCCAGCAGGGCCTGCACCTGCTTGGTGAGGGCGTTCTCGGGCTCTGTGAGGATCCGCACGAAGTCGCGGTGGGTGAGCCGCTCCAGCTCCACCCGGATGGGCAGCCGGCCCTGCAGCTCGGGGATGAGGTCCGAGGGCTTGGCGCCGTGGAAGGCTCCGGCGCAGAGAAACAAGATGTGGTCCGTGCGCACGGGTCCGTACCGAGTGGTCACCGTGCAGCCCTCCACGATGGGCAGCAGGTCGCGCTGCACACCTTCCCGGGACACGTCCGGCCCCACACTTCCCCCTCCGCCCGCAATCTTGTCGATCTCGTCCAGGAACACGATCCCCATCTCCTCAGCCCGGCGTAAACCTTCCCGCTGCGCCTCATCGTGGTCGATGAGCTTGCCTGCCTCCTCCTGGGCAAGGATGCGCAGGCCCTCCGCCACGGTCACCCGCCGGCGCTTGCGCCGGCGGGGCAGCAGCCCGCCCAGCAGGTCCTGCAAATTCACGCCCATCTCCTCCACGCCCTGGGCGCCGATGACCTCGATGGTGGGGAGGGTCTGCTCCTCCACCTCGATCTCCACCACCTCCCGATCCAGCTCGCCCGCCTCGAGGCGGGGTCGGAGCAGGCGACGCCGCTCCTCCACCTCCTGCTGCTCCCGGACCGAAATCCCCTCCGGCACCGGCGGCGTGCGACCCAGCAGTGCCTCCAGCGGGTTCTGGAAGGTGGCTCGCTGCGGGTCCGGCACCAGGACCCGCAGCATGCGTTCCCGGGCGAGCCGCTCCGCCTCCTGCTGTACCGCCCGGATGCGTTCTTGCTTGACCATCTGCACCGAGACCTCCACCAAGTCGCGGATCATGGAGTCCACGTCGCGCCCCACGTAACCCACCTCGGTGAACTTCGTCGCCTCCACCTTCACGAAGGGCGCGTCCACCAGCCGTGCCACCCGGCGGGCGATCTCGGTCTTGCCCACC
>JBEQAH010000091.1:0-7596 GCA_041640435.1 bacterium
AGAGCCAAGAGCCCGGCGGCTGCAACCCCCGCCCCCGGCGCTCTCATATCCGACGAGCCTCCGCCCGCCCGAACAACCCCAAGGGCCGGACCAACAGCACCGCGGCCATCACCAGGTAAATGGTGAAGAGCTCCAGAACCGGGAAGAGGTGGACTGCCGCCGCCCGTACGAGCCCGATGAGGAGCGCTCCCGCGGCAGCCCCCTCCAGGCTCCCGAGCCCTCCGATCACCACCACCGCAAAGGCCAGGACGATGACCTCTACCCCGATCCCCGGGACCACCGAGATCATGGGCGCGGTGAACGCCCCTCCCACCGACGCCAGCACGGCACCCAGGGCGAAAGTGACCACGTACACCCGGGACAGGTTTACCCCCATGGCCACGCTGATCTCCGGGTCGTGGATGACGGCCACCACCACGCGCCCGAAGCGCGTGCGCCGGACGAACCACCACAAGCCCACCCCGGCGAGCCCGGCCACCAGCAGCAGGAGGAAGCTGTAGGCGGGGTAGTCGATCCCGGCGATGTGAACCTGGCCCAGCATCTGGTAGGGCTGGTAGGCGTAGTAGGGGCTCACACCCCAGATGAGTTTGGTGGCGTCCTCCAGGATCAAAAACACGGAGAAGGTCACCAGAAGCTGGATCACGGGCTCGCGGCCATACGTCCAGCGCAGCAAACCTCGCTCCACCACTGGACCCACCACGAGTCCTGCGACCAGGGCACCCACGAGCAAGACCCCCAGTGTGCCCGGAGGCCACGCCCCGCCCTGGCTGTACGCCATGACGAGGCTGGCCCCGGTGTACGCGCCCACGGCGAAGAGGCTCCCGTGCGCGATGTTGAGGATCCGCAACACGCCGTAGATCAGGGACAGCCCCACGGACACCAGGAACAGCCACGAGGCGAAGACCAGGCCGTCAACGCCGATGATCACAAGCTGATTCATCTCCGCCGCTATGGGCAGCGCGCTCCGGGGAAGCCCCGGGCGATCCACTCTTCGCTCTTCATCCCCTCGGGCGGGTTCACGCACTCCGCGGGGAAGGAAACCACCCGGGTCAACTCCATCTCCTTGGTGGTGGTGTTGTAGCGGCTGGTGATCCCGTAGGCGACTCCCTCCACCGCCTGGTGCCCACCTCCCAGCGCCATGCGGATGGTGCCACTGGGGGTCTCAAAGGTCGCTCCCCGGAGGGCGGCAGCCACCTGCTCCTTGGTGGGCCACGCGCCCCGGCTGGCGGCTAGAGCCTTCTCGTACGCGTGCTTCACCCCGAGGATGGCCTGGGACATGTGGTAGGAGGGGTACACGGGCCGCACGTTAAACCGGTTCATGTACACCTCCCGGAACCACCGGTTGAGGGGCACGTTGGGCGCCAGAGCGCCATGGGGCCCCCTCGCTCCGATCACGACCCCGGGCGGGATCTGCTGCCCCAGCCGGGGCAGGACCGTGTCGCCGGTGGTGAGCACCAGGGTGCTGCGCTCGTAGATGCGCCGGGGCAGTCCCTGGATCAGGAAGCTCTCCAGGTCTCCCCCCCAGAAGCTGGTGTGGATCACGTCGGGTCGGGCCGCGAGAAGAGCCGACAGCTCCGCGGAGTACTCGCCCGCAAACAGCCGCGGGAACTGCTCGGCCAGGACCCGCACCTCCGGCCTGAGCTTCCGCACGGAATCCCGGAAGGTGTTCCAAGAGTCCTGTCCCCACGCGTAGTTCTGGTTGATCCCCGCAATGGTGGCCAGGTTCGGCTTGACCCGCAGCACGTAGCGGGCCGCGCCCACGTTGTCCAGGATCTGGTGGCCATGGGTGCGGAAGACGTAGCGGTAGCTGCGCTCCTCGAAGATCTGGTGCGTGCCGCAGTCAAACAGGACCAGCAACGCCCTCAGCTCCTCGGCCACGGGCGCCACCGCCAAGCAGTCCGCGCTGGAGATGTAGCCGATCACGAGGTCCACCCGCTCCTCCAGCACCAGCCGGCGCAGCTCGGCCACTTGCTTCTCTGCGCCACCCGCCTCGTCGATGATCACGGGGCGGATGGTCGCGCCGCCGATGCCCCGGGTGTTGTAGGGAGCGGGGGCGCGGCCTGCGTTGAGCTCCTCGATGAGGACCTCCGCCGCGTTGCGGGCCGGGATGCCAAAGGGAGCCGCCGCGGCCCCCGACAGGAAGGTGACGATCCCGATCTTCACCTCTGCGGGCCGCATGGGAGCCGCCCACCCGAGGCTCCCCACCACCAGCCCCAGGACCCCCATCGCCACCGTGCACACAACCGTCCACCGATGCCTGGACTTCATCTCGCACCCCCTTTCGAGTGGTTCAGCTCTTCTCAAGTGCCCGCGCTGGTGACGTCCCCCGTCCGAACCCGGCGGACCTCGTCCTCCGCGGGCAAGAGGTCCTCCGCGGGGATCACCTCCCACTGGCCCAACAACACCCGAGCCGGTGGGAAAGCATCACAGGGCTCCGTACGGCCGATGTACATCTCCTGGACGACCTGGTGGTCCACCGGCCGGATCCAGGATCGGAAGCCCTCCCGGTCTCTTGGCGTGGCCAGCTCCAGCCCCTCCCCCGCCCGCACGACGTCCTCCGGATCCAGGCTGTCGGCTCTTTCCACCGCCCGGGCGATGAAGTGGACACCCACGTAGGCCCCGTGAGCGGTGTACGAGGGGTAGCGCCGGGCCCGGGTCCAGAAACCTTGCACGAAACGCCGGTTGGCCTCCGTCGGTGGGAAGTTGTTGTGGTGGCGGGCGCTCAGGATGAGTCCCCGGGGGACCCGCTCCCCCAGGGCCTCGAACACCTCGTAGTTCCCTCCTGCGTCGAAGCTGACCACCTGCATCCGCTCGAACAGCTCCAGCTCCAGCGCCTGCTCGAGGAAGGCGATGGTGTCCCCACCCCAGAAGCCGTGCACGAGCACCTCCGGCTGTGCTTCCAGAACCCTGCGGAGGAAAGGACGGTAGTCCCGCTCGTACAGCTTGGGCCACACCGCACCCAGGATCTGGGCATCCGGCAGCACGCGGCACAGGTGCTCTCGGAAGTCCAGCCACTGCCGGTGGCCGTACTCGTAGTCGGGGCCTATGTAAAAAAACCGGCGCCAGGGCCGGCGGCTCAGGTACACCGCCCCGGCCCGCATGGACTGCATGGTGTTGTTGGTGACCCGGAAGTAGTACGGTTGGAAGGCCTCGAGCGTGAGACGCGCCGAGGCGTGGTCGGTGCCCACGAAGATCACCCGGAAGTGTCGGGACACCTGCGTGACAGCCAGCGCCACGGCGCTGCTCACCACCCCCATGAGGAAGTCCACCTGGTCTTCTAGCACGTACCGCTGCGCCACCTTCACCGCGTAGGTAGGATCCGAACGGTCGTCCGCAAACAGCAGGCGAACCTCCCTGCCCAAAACCCCGCCCGCCGCGTTCACCTCCTCCGACGCCATCTCGGCACCCACGATGGAGTCCGCCCCGTAGCGTGCAGCCCGTCCGGTGATGGGGTAGAGACAGCCGATGGTGATAGAGTCTTTCCTGCGTCGCCCCCGTAACCGCACGGTCAGATCTCACCATCAGCTGAGGTCGAGGCGCAAGGGCTCTACATACCAGTCTGCTAAGGAAATCGTTGTGCTACAGTTACAGGTATAAGACGCCAAAAACGGCAGTCGCTGTGGCACTTAGAGTCACCGACGTCCTGCATTTCCCGGAGGTAAGGGGGGTTCGGTCCCTTACGCAGACGGGGCTGGACCGCCAGATCCGCTGGGTCCACACCTGGCCGGAAGTTCTGCCGTGGCTCCACGGCGGTGAGCTGCTATTGACCACCGCCTATAGCTGGCCTTCCGATCCCCGGGAGCAGCGCCGCATCGTCCGGGAGCTGGAGAGGGCCGGGGTGGCGGCCATCTTGTTCCGCGCAGGCGGGCAGTTCTTCCCGGCTACCCCACCCGCGGTGGTTGAGGAAGCAGCCCGTGCGGGGCTCGCGGTGCTGGAGGCCACCGAAGATGTGTCCTTCGTGGACCTGGCGGAAACCATCAACAGAGCCATCATCCGCTCCCACTTCGAGTCCCTGGAGCGATCCGAGCGCATCCATCGGGAACTCACGGAGGCCGCCCTGGAAGCTGAGTCGGTCTCGGACATCCAGGCCCGTCTGGCGGAGCTACTGGGCCGGCAGGTCCTGGTGCTGGACGCGAAGGGACATCCGCTGGCCGGGGACGAAGCACTGGCCCGCCGACTCCTCGGCTCGCCCGCCCTCCGGTCCGAACCCGCTCCCCCGGACGGCACCGTCGTGCTGGAAGACGGTACCGCGGTGCTGCGCCGGCGGGTCCGAACAGGTGCGGGCGCTGTCGCGGAGTTGTTGCTGGTGGCAAGTCCCCGTGATGCGTTCCGCGATGTGGACGCCCGGGCAGCGGAGCACGCGGCACTCGTCATGGGCCTGCACTTCCTCCGACAGCAAGCCGTGGCAGACGCCGAAGCCAGGGTCCGCAGCACGTTCGTGGAAGCCCTGTTGCAGGGGCGGCTTGCCACGGACCCGAGCCTGCGGGAACGGGCGCAGCTTTTGGGCTTCCACCTCTCCGGAACCTACGCCGTCACCCTCATCGTCCCCGTAGGGCCAGACGGACGTGCGTCGCCAAGACCCCTGGAGTCCACCGTGGACTTCCAGGCCCGCCACCGGCTCGGACAAGCAGTGGAGCAGGCGCTGCGAAGTCTTCGCCTGCCCGTCTTCCTGGCCTTCGAACTCAACCAGGTGGTGGCGCTCATCCCCGCCGATGCTCCGGCGGCCCGTCTGCGGGAGCAGGTCGGGTTACTCTACGAGCTCGTGCGCGCCCAGGTGCCGGAGCTCACCCCGGCGGTGGCGGTGGGGCGGCCGCAATCGGACTACAGCCAGCTCGGGGTAAGCCTCGCGGAGGCGCGCGCCACGCTCTCCGTGGCAAAAGGAGAGGGGGTGTGGTGGTATGAGGAAGCCCTGGTCCTGCGGATCCTGCACACCTGCCAGGACCGCGACGCGCTCGAGGCCCTGTACCACAGCACCCTCGGTCGCCTCCGGACCGTAAGCCCGGCCCTGGAGGTGACCGCAAAGGCGCTGGTTCAAAGCGGATTCAACCAGAGAGCCGCCGCCCGGGCGCTCCACGTGCACTGGAACACCCTGCGCCATCGCGTGGCCCGCATGGAGCAGCTGCTGGGCGCGAGCCTGGAAGATCCCGATCTGCGTCTGCGACTGCAGCTGGCAAGCCTGTGGGACTCTCTAAAATCCTCTCCCTGATCCTGACCTACCGTTAAGGACTCCGGCGAGGTTTACCCTCCACCGAACAGCCGCGTGGGCAGCCAGAGGGCGATGGGCGGGTACAACAACGTCACCAAAAGGCCCACCACCTGCAGGACCATGAATTCCATCATGCCCCGGTAGATCTGGCTGAGTTCCCACTCGGGGACCACGGCCTTCAGGTAGTACGCCGCCATGGCCACGGGCGGCGACAGGAAGGCCGTTTGCAGGTTCACCGCCACGAGCGTGCTGAACCACAGGAGTTTGTCCGACGTACTCTCGATCCCCGGGAGCCGAATCCCCTCCACCACGGGAACGAAGATGGGCAGGAAGATGTACACGATGGCCGGCCACTCCAGGGGCCATCCGAGCACGAAGATCACCAGCATCAAAAGGACGATGATGACGACCCCGCCCAGTCCGGAGCCCAATACCTGATCCGCGATCCACGTACCGGTTCCGAGCCGGGTGAACACCGCCCCGTACATGTTGGACGCCACCGCCAAGAAGAGGATCATGCTGGATGTGGAGGCGGTGCGGATGAGAGCCTGCTGCAGACCCCGCACCGTGAAGCGGCGATAGGCCAGCGCCAGCGCCCAGGCTCCCGCGGCTCCCATGGCGGCTGCCTCGGTGGGGGTGGCCCAGCCCGCCAGGATACTGCCCAGGGCCGCCAGAATCAGCGTGGTTACCGGGACCATCCCCGTCAAGAGCTCCCGGATCCCTTCCCCCAGGCTCGCCGCCCGCTCCTCCACAGGGACGAGCGGAGCCAAGTGGGGCCGCAGCCGGCTCTTAACGGCCGCGAAGGCGATGTACAGCCCGGAAAGCAGGAGCCCCGGTAAGATGGCGGCAGCGAACAACTTCACGATGGACACGCCCACCACGGGCCCCATGGTGACCAGCATCACGCTCGGGGGGATCAGGATCCCCAAGCACCCCGCGGCGGTGATCACACCGGCCGACAGGCTCGGGTCGTAGCCGCTGCGCTTCATGGCGCTCCCCGCCATGATCCCCAGGAGCGTCACGGAGGCGCCGATGATCCCGGTGGCTGCCGCGAAGATGGTCCCGGTGATCAGAACACCCAGGTACAGTGAGCCCCGAACGCCCCCGAGAAGCTTCTGAAATCCCCGGAAGAGCCGATCCATGAGCCCTGCCTCTTCCAGGAGGTACCCCATGAACAGGAACAGCGGGACGGCGGCGAGCGTTTCCTCCTTCATCAGGGCCCAGGCCTGGAAGGCCATGAGGTCGAACACCCGCGTGCCCATGCCGACGTACCCGAACACGGAGGTGAGCACCACCAGGGTGAAGGCGATGGGGAACCCGCCGAAGATGCTGGCCAGGAGCGCTGCCAGGAGCACGAAGCCGAGGGCTTCGCCGCTCATTCCGGCCACCTCCCGGTCCTCACCGCGGCCAAGGCTTTCAGGAACTCCGAAACCCCTTGAAGGAGTAACAGGGCCGAGCCCAAGGGGAGAACGGTGCGGAAGGGATACAGGGGGGGCCGCCAGGGACTCGCCTCGGACAACTCCCGGATCGCCCAAGAGTGCAGGGCCATCTCCGTCCCCTTCCACAAGAAAAAGATCATGGAGGGGAAGAAGACGAAGAGGTACGCCAGCGTGTCCACCAGGGCCTGAGTTCGCTCAGGCCAGCGGGCGTAAAAGAAGTCCGTGCGGATGTGCTCCCTGCGGAGCAGGGTGAAGCCTGCCGCCAGCATGAACAGGCTTCCGTAGAGCATGTAGGTCACGTCGTAGGACCATACGGTGGCGCGTCCGAAGAACTTTCGGCTGACCACCTCGTAGCACAGAGAGAATACCATGGGCACCGTGAGCCAGCTGACCAACTGCCCCGTGCCCCGGGTAAACCGGTCAATTCCCCGCACCAGGGACCGCAACGGCGCTGGCAACGCTTCGAGGGGGTCCGCCAGTTGGGCCCGCGGCTTCCCCCTCGCCACCGCGGCCTCCCCCTCGGTCGCTCTGACCATGAACCTTCCCCTCCTCCCCGGCCCCCCGGGTTTAATACCCGGGGGGCCGAAGCGATCTCTTCAGACACGCGGGGGACTATCGGGCGGCCCGGATCCCCTTCCAGTACCAGTCCGCGTAGATGCGGTAGTCGGGCTCCGTGTCCCGTCGGTACGGCACGATGAGGCGGGCGAAGTTTTGCTGCGACTGCCATACCCTGCGGAAGAACGGATCTTGCAGGAACTTCGGGACGACCTTCTTGTCCCAGGCTTCCAAGTAGCCCTTCGCCACGTCGTCGGGAGTCCGCACGATGGTCACGCCGTACTTGGTCCGTAGCTCCTGGGCGGTCCTGGCGTTGTCCACCAGATGGCGAGCCCACAGGCGCAGGGTGGAGGCGTGGGCCGCTTCCTCCAGGATCCGCTTGAGGTCCGCGGGAAG
>JBEQAH010000092.1:0-7589 GCA_041640435.1 bacterium
CCAGCACGATGGACTTTCGCGGCACGCCCAGCCGGACGAAGTGTTCTGCGCTGGCGATGGCCGAAGCCCCCGCCCCACTGATGACGACCCGCATCTCCTCCAGCCGCTTGCCCGTCAACGTCGCGTAGTTGAGCAGCGCCGCGCCGCAGATGATGGCCGTGCCGTGCTGGTCGTCGTGGAAGACTGGAATCTCCATGATTTCCTTCAACTTCTCCTCGATATAGAAGCACTCGGGCGCCTTGATGTCCTCGAGGTTAACCCCGCCGAACGTGGGCTCCAGCGCTTTCACGATGCGCACCACCTCGTCCGGGTCGGTGCTGTTCACCTCGAGGTCAAAGACGTCGATGTCCGCAAACCGCTTGAACAGGAGGGCCTTCCCCTCCATGACCGGTTTGCTGGCCAGGGCTCCCAGGTTGCCCAGGCCCAGGATGGCGGTCCCGTTGCTCACCACCGCCACCAGGTTTCCCCGGGCGGTGTACTTAAAGGCCTCCAGCGGGTCCCGATGGATCTCCCGCACCGGCTCGGCCACCCCGGGCGTGTAGGCTAGCGAGAGATCGCGTTGCGTGACGCAGGGTTTCGTGAGTTGAAGGGCGATTTTGCCCGGCCGGCCCCTGGCGTGGTACTCGAGGGCTTCCTCACGAAAATCCACGCTCTCACCTCGACCCGAGAATTCAGGGTGAGCATATCACGGGCGGCACTAGCCTCCATCAGCTCTCCGCCCTATGGGGGGAACCTGTGTGGGCCCGATCCGGTAGGAGACCCTGCGGCTGTCCTCCCCCGCGGTTGCGGCGTCTTTCCCCGAGAGCGTGAGGGGGAGCTAGGTAACCGTTGAGACCTCTCCCTGGCTGGCTCCCGTGAATAACCGGTGCACGGCCCACAGGGTAGGTTGTCGGTTCCGGGAGGCGGTCTACCTCCTCGCACCACGAACGGCGTGCCGGGGGTGTCGAGGGGCTCAGCCTTCCTTCTTTTTGCGGGCCCGCTCCACGTAGGTGCCCGTAGCTACCTCTACCCGGATCCACTCCCCGGGGGCGATGAAGGGCGGGACCAGGACCGACAGTCCGTTCTCCAGCTTGGCCTCTTTCCACACATTCTCGCCGCCCACGGACCGGGTCGGGGGGGCTGTCTCGGCGACCCGGACCTCCATCACGTCGGGCAATACCACACCCACGGGGATTCCCTCCGAAAACTCCACGGGGACGGTAGCCCCCTCCTGCAGGAACGCCGCCATGGGCCCCAGCCGTCCGTTCGGGAGGGAGACCTGCTCGAACGTCTCGCTGTCCATGAAGTGGATGGCCTCCTGGTCCCGGTAGAGGACCTGCATGGAGCGCCGCTCCAGAGGCACGTCCTCCACCATTTCGTCCGGGCGGAAGCGGACTTCCCGTACTGCTCCGGTCTGCAGATTCCGCAGCCTCGCGTGGGCAGCGCCCGCCATCTGGCCCCCGCCCGCGTGGTAGGAGGCGGCGACCACCTTGTACAACTCACCGCCCAGGCGGATCGTCATTCCACTGCGTAGACCGGCGGCCTCCACCATTCCGCACCCCTCCCGGTCCACCCTCAGTATACGGGGACCCTAAGGGCCACGCGCGGGGTCCCCCCGCAACCGGTGCCACAACCGGACCACCTCCTGCGACTCGTCCAGCTCCACGTCCTGGAGCCGCACCTCCGAGCCCGCCCGCACGTGCGCACGCACACGGGCGCCGTGCGCGAGGCCCACGGGTAGGACACCGAGGGCGTCTGCCTCCGGGGCCGCGAGCAGCTTGCCGAAGACGGTGTAGCCCCCTTCCCCGTCAAGGAGGTCTCCCGGTCGGAGGTCGCGCTTAGCGACCGCAGCCACCTCCGCGATCCGCGCCACGGGCTGACCCGTGGGTTCTCCCCGCAAGGCAGCCCGTGCCACGCTGACCCCCACCTCGAGGCCAACCCAGTGAGTGGGTCGGTACAGGGCGGAGTATCGGCCCGAAGCGTCCGTCTGCAGGCCGTACTCCCGAAAGCATCGGGTCACGTAGTCCGAGGGGGCTTCCACCACCACGAACACGCCCCACCGCAGGTCACCTGGCACCGGCCGGCCATCCCGCTCTAGGCTGGACACCACCTCCACCGTCCCCGATCGTTCCAACGTTCCTCCAGCCTCAAGGGGCTTGCAGACCTCCGCGAGCCGGTCCGCCCCGCACGGTGGGAAGCGCAGCCCTCCGGTCTGGGGAACGAGGCCCGTGGCGTTGGCCACCGCGGCCATTTCGATCGCGGACTTGGTGCCGTCCAGAAAGGACGTGAACATGCGGGCGTTGTAGTCGCCCGCGGCCACCATCTCCGCAGGGAATCCGTAGTGTTCCCACACGGTATCCGGTGTGAGGAAGTGGTAATGGGGCAGGTACCGTGTCCCCTTGCCCGCGCAGACCACGGAGAACCCACACACGCGGGCCCAGTCCACCAGTTCACACACCAGCGCCGGCTGGTCGCCGTAGGCCAGGGTGTACACCAGTCCCCGCTCCCGGGCCCGGCGGGCCAGCACCGGTCCCACCAGCACGTCCGCCTCCACCGTTGCCATGACCACGTGCCGGCCTGCCTCCAGCGCCCACAGGGCGTGCCGCGCCGCAGCCCCGGGAGATCCCGTAGCCTCCAACACGACGTCGACTCCGTCCATGTGGACCAGCGCCTGTGGGTCCTCGGTCACCCACGTGGTGCCGGACCGCAACGCCTCCGCGGGCCCTGGGGCGGAGTAGCGGTCCTTCGGCCACCCCGCGCGCCTCAGGCTGTCCCTGGCACGGTCTGCGGACAGGTCGCAGACGCCCAGCACATGCAGTCCGGGGGTGTGAAGGGCTTGGGCCAGGAACATGGTCCCGAACTTGCCCGCGCCCACGACTCCCACCCGGACGGGCTGTTCCTCCGCGGCCCGCCTAGCGAGTTCCAGGGCGAGACCGGCTCGCGCCTCCTTCCCAGAGCCTGCCGTCATCTTCCCGCTTCACCTGCAGGGAAAACCCCAGTCCCCGCGTATATCATAAGCATCATGAGCGCCAGATCACGAACGGGAGGATCGCAATGGGACGCCACGGGTTGCTGGTTCTAATCGCGGCCATGCTGGTGGCGGGCCTGGTGGGGAGCAGCCAGGGCCCGGTCATCGCTCAGTCCGCGCCGCGGCAGCTCCGCATCGCCGTGGGGGTAGATGCGGATCGCCTGGATCCCGCGGAGCAGACCACGACCACGGTGGCCAACATGGTGGACTACATGTTCGAGACGCTCGTGGACTTGCACCCGGTGACGAACCGGATCGTCCCGAAACTGGCGACGCGGTGGCAGATCTCCCGGGACGGTCTCGTGTACACCTTCACCCTGCGCCGCGGGGTCCGGTTCCACGACGGCACACCCCTGAACGCCGAGGCCGTAAAGTTCAGCATCGAACGCCTGAAGGATCCTAGGGTGGCCATGGCCCTGAGATTCCTCGTGGCCCCGGTTCAGGCCGTGGAGGCGGTGAACGAGACCACCGTCCGGTTCCGGCTCAACAAGGTCACCCCCACCTTCCTCGCAGACCTGTCCACCACTCAGTTCGCCATCGTCTCCCCTGCCGCGGTCCAGCGGGCCGGAGACCGCTGGCGGTCGGCTCCCGTCGGCGGAGGGACCGGACCCTACATGTTTAAGGAGTGGCGGCGCGGAGACTTCATCCTCCTGGAGCGCAACCCGAACTACTGGGGCAAGAGGCCCTTGTTCGACGAGGTGGTCTTCCGGGTCGTCCCCGACGCGGGCACCCGTCTCGCCCAGGTGCTGGCCGGCGACGCCCACATGGCCATGCTGCCTCCGGCCCCGGACGTCCGCGGGTTGCGACGCAACCCGCAGGTGAAGGTGGTCGAAGCGGCCAGCGACCGGGTCGTGTTCGTGGCCATGAACACCCAATGGGGTCCCTTCCGGGACGTCCGGGTTCGCCAGGCCATGAACTACGCCATCAACAAGAAGGCCATCCTGGCGAGCGTGTTGTTCGACCTCGGCACGGTCTCCGACTCCCCGTGCCCGCCCATGATGTTCGGATACTCCCGGGTGCGAGAGGGCGGATGGCCCTTCAGCTCCGGGCGCGCGAAGGAGTTGTTGGCTCAGGCGGGCTACCGGGATGGGTTCGAGGTGAACTTCTACACCCCCACGGGGCGGTACATCCAGGACTTCCAGTTCGCGCAGGCGATCGCGGGCCAGCTGCGGAACGTAGGCGTCCGGGCCAACGTCACCACCATGGACTGGCCCAGCTACGTGGCCATGATCCAGACGCCCCTGGAGCGCACCCGGATCCAGATGTTGGTTCTGGGATGGGCGTGGCCGGTCCTGGACTGTGACGGCGTGCTGTACGGCCAGTTCCACAGCTCCAGCCATCCACCCCGGGGCCTGGGTCCTGCCTTCTACGCGAACCCGCGGGTGGACCAGCTGCTGGATCAGCAGCGCCAGGAGGCTAACGTAGAGCGGAGGCGGGCCCTGCTCCGGGAGGCCCAGGAGATCATCTGGAACGACGCGCCGTGGATCTGGCTGTGGAGCCAGAAGTGGTACGTGGTGACCACGCGCAACCTGGACGGGGTGCTGATCCACCCCATCGAGAAGTGGACTGCTCTGTGTGAACCGCAGGAGCCCGCGGTGGGCCACCACTGCGTGACCTGGAGGTAGCCCCCGAGGACGTTGACGCACTACGTCCTGCGTCGGTTCGCCCTCGCGGTCCCGACCCTGCTCGGGGTCACGCTGGTCGTGTTCCTCCTGCTCCGCCTGGTCCCGGGCGACCCGGCGCGGCTCGTGCTCGGCCTGCAGGCGTCGGAGGAAGAGGTCCAGCGCTTACGGAGTCAGCTGGGCTTAGACCAACCCCTGCCGATCCAGTATGCGCGCTTTCTGGGCAATCTGGTCCGGGGCGACCTCGGCCGGTCCATCGCCACCGGCGAACCCGTGGCGAGGGAGATCGCGACCCGTTTCGGCCCGACGGTGCAGCTGGCGGTGGCCAGCACAACCCTGGCGACCGCGGTCGGGGTCGCCGTGGGTGTCCTCTCCGCGACCCGGGTGTACTCCTGGGTGGACTACGTGGCCATGGGAGTGGCCCTGTTCGGCGTATCCCTCCCAGTGTTCTGGCTGGGGCTCATGCTGATCCTGCTGTTCGCGGTACACCTGCGCTGGCTCCCCGCGGGCGGGTACGGCACGGCAGCACACCTGATCCTCCCCACCATCACCCTGGCGGCGTTCTCGGTGGCCATCGTGGCACGCATGACCCGCAGCAGCATGCTGGAGGTCCTGCACCAGGACTACGTGCGGACCGCTTGGGCCAAGGGGTTGGCAGCCCGGGCGGTGATTCTCCGCCACGCCCTCCGCAACGCCCTGATCCCGGTGATCACGGTGATTGGGTTGCAATTCGGTGCCCTGCTGGGTGGGGCCATCCTCACGGAGACCGTGTTCGCCTGGCCTGGCATGGGTCGGTTGTTGGTGGGGGCCATCGTGGCGCGGGACTACCCCGTGGTCCAGGGGGTGGTGTTTGTCTTCGCCGGGCTGTTCACACTGGTGAACCTGGCGGTGGACCTGCTCTACGCGTATGTCGACCCGCGCATCCACTACGGCTGAATGGCCGCTCGAAGCCCCGCGGATCCGCGCGGCGCCCGGCCTGTGGGGGCGGCTGCGCAGGCACCGAGCCGCGGTGGCCGGGCTGGTCGTTCTCGCGGGACTCCTGGCGGTATCCGTCGCGGCGCCCTGGTTGTTCCCGGAGGACCCCACGGAGCCCCACTTTGAGCGTGTGCTCCGTCCTCCTTCCCTGCAACATCCCCTGGGGACCGACAACCTCGGCCGGGACTTGCTAGCTCGGATCGCGTACGGTGGCAGGATCTCGCTTTTGATCGGAGGCCTCGCCGTGGCCCTGAGTCTGTCCGCGGGGGTTCCCGTAGGCTTGTTGTCCGGATACTACGGCGGTGGGTTCGACCTGGTGGTGCAGCGGCTCGTGGATCTGCTGTTGAGCTTCCCGGGGTTTTTGCTCGCCCTCACGCTGGTGGCCGTGCTCGGCGTCGGAGTCACCAACGTGGTGGTAGCCGTGGGGCTCGCCTCTGCCCCTGCGTATGTGCGCCTCGTGCGTGCCGTCGCGCTCTCCGTCCGGACGCAGGCGTATGTGGAAGCGGCCCGCGGCCTGGGCGCCTCAGACCTCCGAATTCTGTGGCGGCACGTCCTTCCCAACTGCTTTGCGCCGGTGGTGGTCCAGTCCACGCTCCAACTCGGCACCGCCATCCTCACCGCCGCGGGCCTGGGGTTCCTCGGCCTCGGCGTGAAGCCGCCCACGCCGGAGTGGGGAACCATGCTCGGCGAGGGCCAGACGTACCTGTTCTCTTCGTGGTACATGGCCACGTTTCCCGGACTTGCCATCTTCCTGACCGTACTGGCCTTCAACCTGGTGGGTGACGGCCTGCGGGACGCCCTGGATCCTCGGATGAAGCTGCTTTCCACCAGCGAGGAGGTGCGCCGGTGACCGACACGGTTCTCCTGGAAGAGATGACGTGGCCCGAGATCGGGGCGGCCCTGGCCCGGGGCACGCGGACCGTCGTGATCATGACGGCCTCCACCGAGCAGCACGGTCCCCACCTCCCGCTCGCGACGGACGCCCTCATCGGGCAGATTGTGGGCGAACGGGTGGCCCGACGGTTGGGCGGACTCCTGGCCCCGGTGATCCGACCTGGCTGCTCTGACCACCACATGGCTTTTCCCGGTAGCCTCTCGCTTCCCGAGCCCCTCTTCGTCGATCTCGTGGTCACCTACGGCCGGTGCCTGGCCGCCCACGGGTTCGACACTCTGGTCTTGCTGTCCTCACACGGCGGGAACTTTCGACCCCTTGAGAGTGCATCGCAGCGACTCCGAGAAGAGCTGGCGCCGCGCGGCGTCCGGGTCGCCTCGCTCGCGGGAGATGACGAGCTCATGGAGATGATGCGGGTGATGGTGGATGCAGCGACGAGTCTGGGCTTGCCTCAGGACGTGGACGCGATCCACGCGGACGCCTGTGAGACCTCCATCGTGATGCACGTGGCCCCCGACCTGGTCCGCGCGGACCGCATCGAGTCCGGCTTCACCGGGCGCCTGGACCTCGACACCCTCTTCCGCCGCGGCCTGCGGGCCATCACCCCCAACGGCGTGCTGGGTGACCCGCGCGGCGCCCGCGCCGACGTGGGTGTCGCGATCCTCGAACGGCTCGTGGACCACCTGGTGGACCGTTTGCGCGCGCAACTCCAGTCGTGAGCACGGCGAGCTCCCCCTCCTCCCCGGAGATGGCGGCCCTCCTTGGGGCGGGAAGGGGTGAGTTGGCGCCCTTTTGCCGCTGGCCACGCAGGGTCGGTGGGAAGCCATGCCCGCTCTCGCGATGGGCGAGATCGTCCGGACCTTCGCGGTGGTCTGTGGCCCGGAAGCCCTCCCGCGCGCTGCGGGCACTAGGCCGGCCTTCGCAGACCGGTTGGCCCCCTCTTCCCCTTCGACTTTGAGCTCGGGGCCGGTATCGGTGGCCCCCTCCACCGACCCCCAGACCGCTGGCCCTTACTTCCGCTCCGCCCCCGGACCTGTGGGCGCGCTCGGCGCCGACCTCGGGTAACGCTACGCCCAGCAGACGCGCGGGAACC
>JBEQAH010000093.1:0-7546 GCA_041640435.1 bacterium
CAGGATCAGCCGCACCGCGTCGACCCCCGAGCGGCGGTCGATGGTGCGGCCCCACACGTGGAACCCCACCACAGAGGCTGACGCCGCCACCGCGGACAGGACCCCGACCTGGGCGGGCGTGGCGCGCAGCACGTCCACGAGCAGCAGCGGCACTGCAGGGGCCATCATCCAGCCGCCGAACCCGAACACGAACGTGCACACCGCCAGCGACCGGAAGGCAGGATCCCGCAGGGCGATCCACCACGCCGCCGGTGGGGAGATGGGTCCACGGGCTGCCCGGGGGAGGCGCACCCGGCTGAACACGAGGGCGCCTGCCACGCCGAGCGCCCCGGCGACGGCGAAGGGAGGGCCATGTCCGAAGCGGGCGATGGCAGGGCCTGCGAGGAGGCTGGCCACGATGGCCGCAAGGCTCAGGCCTACGCGGGCTGTCCCCACGAGCCGGCCCCGGACCTCCGGCGGGAACAGACGGCCTATGGCTTCCGCGTACGCGGGCACGGTGAGACCCTGGACCAGGTGATACGCGACGACCAGGAGGACCAGCGGGTGGGCAGAGGAGGCCAGGGGGGCGAGGAGGAACAGACCCCGAGCGATTACGGCCGGCCACACCACGAGGGCCACGGGGTGTCTCGCCGCGAGCGAGGCGGCTAACCCCCCGGTGAGGAAGAAGCCCACCGCGGGCGCGCTGGCAAGCCAGGAGATCCACAGAGGCTCAGCCCCCAGCCGCCGTGCCACCACGCTCGCGAAGGGCAACACCGTGCCGGAAAACAGCCCGAAGAGCACCGCCCCCGCCAGATCGTGCAGGAATGCGTGGCGCGCCCTTGGCGGCAGAGTTCGGAGGGGTTGCACGGCTCGGTTGTACGCCAGCTCAGGGAGGCTGTCAAAGGTGTGGGGCGTGCGACCCGTGGCGTAGAATAGCGGAGAAGTCCCGCGGCGCCGGCTCCCGGAGCCGGCGCCTTCGTGTGTGAGGCGAGGAGGTACCCATGCGACGGCTGCTCTTGGACTGCGGTGGCACCGCCGAAGACGTGGTCGCCCTGTGGATGGCGGCCAAGTCCTCGGAGGTAGACGTGGTGGCGGTGACGAGCGTGGCGGGGTGCGTGCGCGTGGAGCAGGCGACGGAGAACCTTCTGTACGGGCTTGAACTGGCGGGCATCAGCCGGGTCCCTGTGTACGCAGGCTGCGAACGTCCCCTCCTGTACCCGCACGAGCCCTTTGAGGCCCTATTCGGCCGGACCGGGCTGGGCACCCACACCCCGGGGAAGCCTAAGGGCCGCGCGGAGTCTGCTCACGCGGTGGACGCCCTCCTCTCTTTGGCTCGGCACTACCGGCGCGAGCTCGACGTGGTGTGCCTGGGGCCTCTCACGAACCTCGCCGCAGCACTGATTCAGCAGCCCCGGCTGGGCGACCTGGTGGGGCACGTGTACGTGTACGGGGGCGCGGCTCAAGGCGGGAACGTCACCCCCGTGGCGGAGTACAACTTCTACGCGGACCCCGAGGCCGCGCAGCTCGTGCTGGACGGCGGACTTCCCGTCACCCTCGTGGGCTGGGACGTGGCGCGGCAGCACCTGACCATGCGGGACGTGGACATCCAGCGGATCCGAAACGGGGGCACGCGGGAGTGCCGGTTCTTCCTGGACGGCACCCGAACCCTGGCGGACTACTCCCGACGCACCCTACGGCAGCGGGGATCCACCCTCGGCCGGGTTCTCACCATGGCTGTGGCGCTGAACGCAGCGGTGGTGCGCGACGCCGCCAGGCTGCGCGCAGACGTAGAGACCCGCGGCCAGTGGACGCGGGGCCAGCTGGTGCTGGATCCTCTCGGGCTCCTTCGCAGGCCGTTCAACGCGCGATGGGTGCGGGACGTGGATGGCGACCTGGCGCGCGAGCGGCTGTTCTCCGCCTTGGGGGCACCTCCCCTGACTGCGGAGGAGGAGGAACAGCCACCCGCGGAGCAGCCCGCCCGGGGGGCGGGTGGACCCGAGGGCCCGGGGGAGCTGTAGGAGGAGGCACGGCGCGCGCGGGCCGCGAACAGCTCGCGGAGAGGGGACGAAATGATCTGGACGGCTCTTGGGACCTCCCTTCTGTTTGGCGCGCTGGCCATGGCGGTGGCCAGCTACCCCCGCTGGTCGGACGGCCGCCTGTGGGTAGCGTTCGCGGTGGGCGGCGGTTTATTCTTCGCGGCGCAGTTTGTGAGCCGCCCGGTGATGGGACTGGCTGCGGCGCTCGTCGGCCCGCTGCCCGAGGACGCGCCCACCTGGCCGCTGGTGGCTGTCCTGGTCCTGCTGGCGGAGCTGTTCAAGCTGACCACGGCACTGGTGCTGCACCAGGCGTACGGGATGGAGGACAGCGAGGGCGCTGCAGTGGGAGCGGCGGTGGGGGCGGGCTTTGGCGCCTGGTCTGAGGCGGTGATCCTGAACTCGGTGTTCCAGGTGGCGCGCCTGGGGCTGCCGGGCGGTAGCGCCTTGGGAGGGGCGCTGGCGGCTTCCCTGGGCCGCGCACTGGCCAGCGCGGCCAGCACCGGTCTGGGTGCGCACCTGTCCAGTTCGGGTCGGCTGGCCGCCGGGCTGGGGACTGCGGTCGGCGTACAGCTCGCCCTGGACCCGGGCCTGCGGCTGGCGGCCCTGCGCCCGGAGTGGGGATTGGCCGTTACCCTGTTCGTCGGGGGAGGAGCGTTCGCAGCCCTTCTGGCGTGCAGCGCGCGGAGTTCGAGATGCCGGTGAACCCGAAGCTGCGGGATCCGCACACGGACCGCCTGTTCGAGGCCATCCTGGCCCTGCGCACGGTGGAGGAGTGTTACCGGTTCTTCGAGGACCTGTGTACGGTGCACGAGCTGCGGGCTCTGGCGCAGCGCTTCCACGTGGCGCGGCTCCTGCACGAGGGGGCCACGTACGAGGAAGTGGTGCGGCGGACCGGCGCCAGCTCGGCCACCGTGAGCCGGGTGAAGCGCTTCCTGGAATACGGCGCGGACGGCTACCGCCTGGTGCTGCGGCGGCTGGGCCGGGCCCGCAACGCCCGGACCCGGGGTTGACCGAAAGGGGAGAAGGGTGGTAGCGTAGGAGGCAATTCATCACTTTATCGAGGTAAAGTAGTGAAGTCCCGGAGACAGCGGTGAGGCCCCCACACCCACCTGCTTGGCTGCGACTGCCGCCCGGGTTGCGGGACTGGGCCCCGGAAGACCTGGCGCGACTGCGCACCCTCGAGGGCCGGCTGCGGAACGCCTTCGAGGCCTGGGGCTACCGGGAGGTGGCCACCCCCGCGCTCGAGTACCTGGAAACGTGGCAACGGGGTGCGGGGGGACCAGCGAGCGCGCTGTTCGTGGTGGTGGACCGAACGGGAGAGCTGCTGGCCCTGCGGCCGGAGATGACGGTCCCCGTGGCCCGCTTCGTGGCCACCCGGTGGCCCGAGACGATCGCCCGTTTGTACTACGTCGGGCCCGTATTCCGGGGCGGAGAAGTGGGCCGGGGGGACGGGCGCGAGTTCGTGCAGGCGGGTGTGGAGCGCGTGGGTGACGGAGGGCCGGACGCGGACGCGGAGGTGGTGGCGCTGGCGGTGGAAGCCCTGCGTCAGGCGGGCGTCCCCGAGGTGCGGGTCGGGCTCGGTCACGCGGGCTTTCTGCGCGCCCTGCTGGACGCGGCGAACCTGCCCGAGGAGGAGCGGAGATCCCTGGGGACGGCGCTGCTGCGGCGCGACTTCGTGACGGTGAGCTCCCATCTGTCCGCAGCTCCCCCGAATGTGCGGGAGGCGCTCGCGGATCTTCCCGCCCTGCGTGGCTCCGACGCCCTGCGCCGGGCCCGCCAGGTGGGTGTGGGTAGGGAGGCGCTGGACGAGCTGGAGGCGGTGTGGGAAGCCCTGGAGGCGTACGGCGTGGTCCAGGCGGTGGAAGTGGACGTAGGGATCGTGCGAGACTTCGACTACTACACCGGTGTCGTGTTCGAGGCGTACGCGGCCGGCGTGGGCGCACCGGTACTGGGCGGCGGGCGGTACGACGGCCTGCTGGCCCGCTTCGGCGACCCGCGGCCTGCGGTCGGCTTCGCGGTGCACGCGGAGCGCGCCCTGGCCGCGAGCTCCGCGGTGGACGCGGGGGCCCGGGTGCTCGAGGTGTACTACGAGCCCGAGGCCCGCGGGCAAGCGTTACGCTGGGCGCAGGCGTCCCGCGCGGCAGGCGTGCGGGTGGCCGCAGGCCCAGCCTCCTCGGCCCCACCAGGACCGGCGGTGTGGTTCCGATCCGACGGGCCGTGGTGGGTTCAAGGAGGGCAGGTGCGCGCGCTCGGGCCGGAGGAGCTGGAGTCTCTCCGTTGCGGAGGCCAGACGTGGGAACCCTGAAGCTGGCGGTCCCGTCCGGGCGGCTGCTTGCGGACACCCTGCGGCTTGTGCGCGCTGCGGGCTACCGTCCGTGGAGGGAAGACTCAGACCGCAGCCTCCTGCGGCAGTGGGGCGAGCTCACCCTGGTGGTGGCGAAGCCCATGGACCTCCTGACGTACGTGGAGCGCGGGGCCGCGGACTGCGGGGTAGTGGGCAAGGACGTGCTCCTGGAGCAAACGCGTGAGGTGTACGAGCTGGTCGATCTTGGCTTCGGACGGTGTCGGGGTGTGGTGGCGCTCCCGGAGGAGCACCGCCACCTGTGGACGGACGGCCGCAAGCCCCTGCGGGTGGCCACCAAGTACCCCCGGGTGGCGGAGCGGTTCTTCTGGGAACGGGGCCGACCCGTAGAGATCGTGGAGCTGTACGGTTCGGTGGAGCTCGCCCCACGGGTGGGCTTGAGCGACGCCATCCTGGACTTGGTGATGACCGGCGCCACGCTCCGGGCGAACGGGCTCGTGGAGGTGGCGGAGGTGTTCACCTCGACCGCACGGCTCGTGGTGAACCCGGCGAGCCTGCGCACGCGGGCGGAGGCGGTCCAGGAGCTGGTGACACGGCTTTCCCAGGCAGCACAGGAGGTGAGGTGAGCGTGTCCGTGCGGCTCGCGAGGCTCAGGGACCTGGAGCGCGCGGAGATGCGGCGGCTCCTCGCGCGGTCCTCGGCGCTCGTGTTGGCGGAAGCCGTCCAGCAGGCTGCCCGGTCCCTCCTGGAGGACGTGGAGCGGCGCGGCGACCTGGCGGTGGCGGAGGCCACCGCGCGCTTCGACGGCGTCCGCATCGAGCCGGAGCGGCTTCAGGTGTCGCGGGAGGAGGTCCGGGCGGCCTACGACGCGGTGGACGACGGGCTGCGGGCAGCTCTGGCCTCCGCGGTGGAGAGGGCGCGGCGCTTCTCCGAGTGGCTCCGCCCGCCCGCGCGCATGGCCGAGGAGCTCGAGCCCGGGATTACGGTGGGCGTGCAGTACACGCCGATCGCGTCCGTGGGCGCGTACGTCCCCTCGGGGAAGGGACGCTTTCCATCTACCGCGGTCACCCTCCTCACCCCCGCGGTGGTGGCCGGGGTCCCGGAGCTGGCGGTGGTGGTGCCGCCGCAACGGGATGGCCGGGCCGACCCCGCGCTCCTCGTGGCCGCCGACCTGCTCGGGGTCGAGCGCGTGTACCGCTGCAACGGCCCTGCGGGCATCGCTGCGCTCACGGTGGGTACTGAAACCTTCCCGAGGGTGGAAGCCCTGGTCGGCCCCGGCGGCCCGCACGTGGTGGCCATGCAGCTCGTCGCGCAGACGCGCGGGGTCCGGGTCCTGGGTCTGTTTGGGCCCACGGAGTCCGTGGTGGTGGCGGACGAGACCGCCGACCCGTACCTCGTGGCCCTGGACCTCCTCAACGAGGCGGAGCACGGCAGCGACTCAGCGGCGCTGCTCGTCACCCCCAGCGCAGCTCTCGCCGATGCCGTGCGGGAGCAGGTGGGCCGCCTTCTGGAGCGGCTTCCGGAGCCGCGGCGCACGTACGCACGCGAGGCGCTCACACAGCTCGGAGGGATCTTCGTGACGGAGGACTGGGAGGAGGCGGTCGCCTTCGTGAACCTTTACGCGCCGGAGCACGTGTTGATCCACGCGCGGGACCCCTGGCGGGTGGCGCAGCGCATCCGATACGCGGGGGAGATCCTCGTGGGTCCCGACACGCCGTTCGCCACCGCCAACTACGCCATCGGGGTGCCCGCCGCCCTCCCCACCGGGGGAGCCGCGCGCCGCGACTCCGGCGTGACGGTGCTGAGTTACCTGAGAGTGACTTCGCTGGCGGAGCTGACCCGCGAGGGGCTCGAACGCTTGCGGCCCGTGGTGGAGCGGCTGGGGACCTACGAGGAGTTCCCGGCGCACGTGATGGCGGTGCGCGACCGGCCCGGAGGTGGGCGGTGAGGGCGCGGCCGCGGCCGGGTGTGGAGGCGTTGCGGGCCTACCGGCTTTCGGCGGTCGAGGCACCGGTGAAGCTGAACCAGAACGAGTGCCCGTACGACCTCCCCGCGGAGCTGAAGGAGGAGGTGCTGGTCGCGCTGCGCGCCGCGCCCTGGAACCGCTACCCGCCCGTGCGGGCGGACCGTTGCCGCGAGGCGCTGGCGCGCAGCTGCGGAGTGACCCCCGACCGTGTGCTCCTCACCAACGGGTCCAACGAGGCCATCCTGGCGCTCTTCCAGACCTTCGCCACGAGTGGGGTGGTGGTACTGCCGGAGCCCGGCTACTCCATGGCACCCACGCTGGCGGTGGCAGCGGGAGCGCGGCCGCTCGGGGTGCCCCTTCGGCCTGATCTCACCGTGGACGCACAGGCCCTGGCCCAGGCCGCGCAGAAGCATCAGGCCGTGGTGTTCCTGGCGTCGCCCAACAACCCCACGGGCCGCGCCGCAACGCCCGAGGCGGTGGAGCTGCTGCTGGAGCAGGCTCCGGGCCTGGTGGTGGTAGACGAGGCCTACTGGGGATTTTCGCCATGGTCTGCGCTGGTACTCCTGGAGCGGTATCCGCACCTGGCGGTCCTTCGCACCGCGTCGAAGGCGTTCGGGCTGGCAGGCGCTCGGATCGGCTGGATCGTGGCCCATCCGGACGTGGTGGATGCGGTGGGACGGGTGCTCCCGCCGTACAACGTCAACCTGTTCGCGCAGGCCGCGGTGGAAGCCATGGCCAGGCGGCCGGAGCTGGTTGCGCAGCGGGTGCGGGAGGTGGTGGCGGAGCGGGAGAGGCTTGCGGCGGGGTTGCGGTCTCTGGGCGTGGAGGTGTTCCCCAGCGACGCCAACTTTCTCCTGTTCCGTGTCCGCGACGCCCAACAGACCTTCGCGCGACTCCTGGAGGGGGGCGTGCTGGTGCGGGATGTGTCGCGCTTCCCCGGCTTAGAGGGCTGCCTGCGGGTTACCGTGGGCACCCCCGAGGAGAACGACACCTTCCTGCGCGCGCTGCGGGCCGCACAGGAGGTGGCCGTGTGAGGCGCGCGCACGTGGAACGCAGGACCGCGGAAACGCAAGTCCGCGTGACCCTGGACCTGGACGGTGCGGGTGCGTACCGAGTGCAGACCGGCCTCCCGCTCCTGGACCACATGTTGGCCCAGTGGGCCTACCACGGCGGGTTCGACCTGGAGGTGGAGGCGAGGGGCGATCTCGCGGTGGACGCCCACCACACGGTAGAGGACGTGGGGATCGTGCTCGGGGATGCCTT
>JBEQAH010000094.1:0-7514 GCA_041640435.1 bacterium
TCCCCTCCTCAGTGGTGACGAACTCCGCGGGCCACACGCGCCACAGGTGGTCCTGCTCGGGGTAAAACCGGAACAACGGCTCATAGGCGAGCCCCACCAGGGCGCTGCCCGCCGCCTCCTCCTCCACCTGGTAGGGGCCCTGGAGCACAGCCTCCACCCGGTCCCGCGCCAGCCACAGCCGCTCCTCTCCCTGCCGCACCTTCACGTACACCACCTGCGGGTGTACGGCGCACGCCACGTTGGCCGGCAGCGTCCAAGGGGTGGTGGTCCACACCAGGAGCGACGTGTCCGGCCGGTCCCGCAGCCGCAGCCGCACGTACACCGAGGGGTCCTCGGTCTCCTGGTAGCCCAGAGCTACCTCGTGGCTGCTGAGGGGCGTTCCGCAGCGGGGGCAGAAGGGGACTACCTTGTAGCCCTGGTAGAGCAGGCCCCGGTCCCACAGTTGCCTCAGGATCCACCACACCGACTCGATGTACTCGTTGGAGTACGTCACGTAGGGATGCTCGTAGTCCAGCCAGAACCCGATGCGCTCGCTCAGGCGGACCCACTCCTGTTCGTAGCGGAACACCGACTCCCTGCACCGACGGTTGAACTCCGCGACTCCGTACGCCTCGATCTCCCGCTTGCTGTTCAGCCCCAGCTCTTTTTCCACCTCGATCTCCACCGGCAGGCCGTGGGTGTCCCACCCGGCCTTCCGGGGCACGTAGTACCCCCGCATGGTCCGGTAGCGGGGGATGGCGTCCTTGTACGCGCGGGCCAGGACGTGGTGCACGCCGGGCCGCCCGTTGGCAGTGGGCGGGCCTTCGTAGAAGGTGAACTGCGGCCTCCCCTCCCGCGCGGCGAGGGTTTTGCGGAACACGTCGTGGTCCGCCCACAAGCGGAGGATCTCCTCCTCCAGCTGGGGGAAGTGAACCCGCGGTGAAGCGGGTGTGAACCCCATGTCGGCCACCTCCTCACAACGCCGAGGCCCGTCCCCGGAGGGACGGGCCTCGGCCCGCGGTACCACCCTGGTTCAGGCGCAGCGCCTGCACTCGCCCGGAAGGAGAGTCACGGCTCCCGTTCCGGCCTCCGGATCACGGCGGAGCACCCGTCCGCGGCTACTGGCGCTGCGTGGCGCGTTCGCCGGGAAGCTCCGGGGCGATCTTCCCGCCGGCCCCGCGGCCGCCTCCCACCGGTTGCGGCTTCGCTGTCACGGGGTGTACGCCGGTACTCGTCCCCCTCCTCGCCTCGTGTCCGCGATTTTACCGTGGCTACCGAAGGCCGGGTCAAGGGCAGGAGGATGCGCCGTCCCCCGGAGCGTACCTACTGCAGCAACGTCCGAAGATTTGGGGGAGCGAGTGCACGGGAGGTACGTCGCCGCCCTGGTTGGAGCCCTTCTCCTGACAAGGCCTGCCTTGGCCTCCCCGGCAACCCACACCCTCTCCGTGGACTTGCTGGTCTACGGGGCGACGCCCCAGGGGGTGGCCGCCGCCAGCGCGGCCGCGAGTAGGGGTCTGCGGGTCCTGCTGGCGGAGCCGACCCGGGCCGTCGGCGGGGCTTTTACCCGCAGCTGGCTCAACACCCTGGACCTGTCCCGAGACCGGTCGGGATCGGTGCTGCAGGGGGGTCTCACCACGCAGTTCGTGCGGCGATTGGGTTCCTGGGACGGAGTGGAGGTCCGCCGGGCCGAGCGCGTCCTGGGGGACTTGCTGCGCGAAGCCGGCATCACCCCGCGCTTGCTCTGGCGACTGGAAGAGGTCGAGGCCAGCCACAATCGAGTTCAGTCCGCTTCCTTCGCCACCCCGCAGGGGCCGGTGCGGGTGCAGGCGGCGGCGTACGTGGACGCCACGGATACCGCGGATCTCGCAGCCGCCGCGGGTGCCCGGTTCACCGTGGGCCGAGAGGATACCGGCCTGGATCACCGCGCCATGGCCGCAGGGCTCGTGTTTCGCCTGCGTGGTCTGGAGTGGTCCGCGGTCGCTTCCGCCGCCTGCCCCCGCAGACCCTGCGAGGACGGAAGCGGCCGGCGCGGCCGGCTGGTCTGGGGATTCAACGGGCTGCTGGCGCGGTACGTCCCAGGGGACCCCAGCCGGTTCGCCCTGCGGGGCCTTGAGCTTGCGCTGCAGGACGACGGGTCGGTGCTCGTCAAGGGCCTGCAGGTGTTCGGGGTGGACGCCACGGACGTGGACTCGGTGGAACGAGCCCACCGGCAGGCGTCCGCAGAGGTCCTCCGGGCCGTGAGCTTCCTGCGCACGGTCACACCGCACCTGTTCGGCACCGCGGAGCTCGTGGGGGTAGCCCCGGCGCTGTAACGTGCGAGAGAGCCGCCACTTGGTAGGGCGGTACCGGCTGCGGGCCGACGACGTCCTTTACGGCCGGAACTTCGCCGACACCGTGTCTGTGGGCGGCTACCCTCTGGACGGGCAGTCCTACCTCCCCGGGGAGCCGCCCTACCTCCCTGGCGTTCCGGCACCGTACGGGGTGCCGTTTCGCGCGCTGCTGCCGGAGCGGTTCGAGAATCTGCTCGTAGCCTCGCCTGCGGCGTCCTTCGACGCGGTGGCTGCGTTCTCGACCCGCGTCGTCCCCCTGCAGATGAGCCTTGGGGAAGCGGCCGGGATCGCCGTGGCGGTCTCCCGTTCCCTCGGACGCCCGCCCTCGGTGTTCGCCGAAGACCCGAACGCGCTGGGGCGGCTCAGGACCGCGCTACGCCTGGCCGGCATCCGCCTGTGGGCAGGCCGTTCGCCCGCCTCGGACGACGTGCTTGACCCCGGGTACCCGGACGCCGTTGAGCTGCTCCGCCGGGGGCTATTCAACGGCTCCTACTGGGTGCGGGGAGGCCTGCACCTGCGGCGCGCCATATCGTTGCGCGAGTGGCTTGACAACCTCGAGCACTTCTTGCGCGCACAGAACGCGCAGGCCGCGGTACAGACGGTCCTGGCGGTGCGCTACGCTTCCTTCCCGACCCTCGGGTACCCGCTGTCCGGCGCGTCTGCGAAGGCCCTGCTGCGCGCCCTGGGCTACTCCCCGGCCGCGCCCCTGGACCGACCCACCCTCTCACGGGGTGAGGCCGCGACCCTGCTGTGGAGTGCGTGGCGCCCGGCCTTCGAGGCCCGGCGGGAGGGAGGCCTGGGCTGCCGAGGGCTGTGGACGGGATCCGACTGCAGACAGCCATCCGGTCGCCGCTAGTCGCCCGCCTCCCGCATGAACCGTTGAAGCGCCTCGACCAGGGCCTGGACCTGCTTCACCACGTCCTTCGTGCTCGGGTACTCGCCGAGGCCCTGCAGCTCCTTGTGGATGCGAACCAGCTCCCGGTAGCAGTTCAGGGCAGCGTCTCGAACGGCCGTCCGTACCGCCATCGTCACCACCTCCTCCGGCCGCGATCTGGGGCGTTCGAGGCCCTGCGAGCCTTATTCTATGCATTTTTCAGCAGTCGCCTCCAGCCGCTCCCGCAGCTGGGCCGGCAGGGGCACCACCCGGCCGGTGCGGTCGCAGCACACGTGGCGCGTGAACCCTTCCGCCAGCAGGCGTGCGTCATCCTCCACCGAGTACGCGAAGCGAGCCGCGCGGCTCGCTAGGTTCTCCAACCGACAGGTGACGGTCACCACGTCGCCGAAGCGCGCGGGGGCGCGGTACGTTACTCCGAGCTCCACCACGGGGAGTCGGAGCCCGGAACTCTCCAGCTCGTGGTAGGGCACGCCAGCGCGCTTGAGGAACTCCACCCGCGCCGCCTCCATCCACACCACGTACACGCTGTGATGGACCACGCCCATCTGATCCGTCTCGGCGTAGCGAACCTCCACGGCGATCGCCACCCGCACCCCGCCCTCGCGGCTCGAGCTCACTCCTCGGGGACGTACGGCTCCAAGCGCGGGACCCGGAACTCCAGCTTCTGGACCCACCCACAGCCCGGGCAGGCACCGCCCGGGTTGCCGGGCTGCAGCGTGAACAGGATCGGCCGCGCCTCCCGCATCTTGCCCACTCCGTAAACCGCAGCGGTCAGCCGTAGCGCGACGCCCAGGTCCAAAGACTCTCTGGTGGGCGGAGCAGGATTCGAACCTGCGGCCCCGTCCGTGTAAGGGACGTGCTCTGCCGCTGAGCTACCCGCCCTGGTGCCGGAGGTGGGAGTCGAACCCACACGGGCTTGCGCCCACCGGATTTTGAGTCCGGCGCGTCTGCCGGTTCCGCCACTCCGGCGCACCCATAGTGTAACCCCTCCCGGGAGGGGGGACTCTAGCCGGGTGTGCTAGGCGCCGGAAAGGTGGCCAGATAGCGCCGGAGGAACGCCGAGCGCAGGCGGGGCCTGGAGAACAGCCACACCACGGCGTCCAGCCCCGCGGGAGGCAAGCGAAGCGCGAGGCCTGTGGCAGCCGCGAGGAAATTCAGTCGGCGCCGTTGCGCGGCGATGTAGCCGCGGTACGTCCCGTGGGCCACCTCCCACGGGATCTGACCCTTCAACGTCGCGTTCACCAGGGATGCCGCAAGCCAGCCTGAGTGGATCGCGCTACGGATCCCTTCCCCCGTGAGGGGCAGGCAGTGGCCTGCGGCGTCTCCCACCACCAGCACCCTTCCCCAACCACTCGGCCCCACGCCCACGCCCAGAAACCCTCCGTGGTAACCGCGCGGGCGCAGCCCGAAGCGGGCGACGAACCGGTCAAGGGAGTCCCGCAACCCCGTGCGGCCCCGGTACGACAGCACCCCGAACCGCACCCGGTCCCCGCAGGGGAACGCCCACGCGTAACCGTCCTGTGCCACCTCGCGCCAGAAGTAGAAGTGCAGGCCCGGCTCGAACCGCGCGGGGATTTCCGTCTCGAGGCCGAACCACCTTCGGTTTGGCCCCGCGGGAGCTACCCCGCGTGCCACGGACGCCCTCCAGCCTGTGCAGTCCACCACGGCCGCAGCCCGCACGGGGCCTGCGGTGGTGTCCACGACGCCGTCGTGGTACCCGCGGACTGCCGCCAGCCAGAACTCCCCCCGAACCCGCTCCCACGCAGCTTCGCAGAACAGGCGGTAGTCGAAGGTGCAGAAGGGCTCGCCACCCAGCGGCCAGACGTACTCCGCCCGCCCCGTGTGCACCACCAGCTGGTGGTGTACCTGTTGGATGCTCCGCTGCGCCCCGAGGGCCTGGACCAGCGCCACAGGGGCCCCGCAGGCAGACGTCTGGCCTGTGCCCACCGGCTTCGGGTCCACCACCAAAACGCGTCCTTCGAGCCGCTGGGCTACCGCCAGGCCTGCGAAGGACGCCCCGGCGACCACCACGTCGTAGCCGCTCACGGCAGGGGACGGGCGTACTCGAACCGCAGGCGGCCGGTGTAGGCAGGCAGCCTCAGCCGCGCTTGCCGCTCCACCCGGATCTCGATCCCGAGGCCTCGCAGACCTTCCACCAAGCCGCCACGGATGTTGAGGGCGCCTTCCAGAGTCTGGGGCGGGCCGATGGCCTCCACCGCGTACGGCGGGTTGAGCCTCCGCAGGTTCACCAGGATCGTCCCCCCAACCTGGCTGAACCCGCTCGTGGCCACCACGCGCTGTCCGTTCACCGCGACGGCCTCCGCCCCCGCAGCCCACAGCTCGTTGGCGATGGCCACCAGGTCCTGGTACTGAACGGTCACAGGACCCTTGTGCCCCTGGACGTGCGGCCCGCTCACCCGCACCACCACACCAGGCCCTTCCACAGCCACGAGGCCCAGGGCGAGCCGATACTGCTCCACCTGCTCCCGCAGGGCTTCCAGGGCGGTCCTGCCCGTGGCCGCGGCCTCTTCGAACGTCCTCAGCCGCTCCTGCAGCGCCCCGACCTGCTCTTCCAGCTGCCGACGGACCTCCCGTTCCTGCCGCAGCATGGCGGCCAGGGCGTACAGGTTCCGTGTGCGCACCTCTGGCTGGTCCCGGAAGTACCGGCTCGCCCGCACCTGCGTCACCACCAGGAACCCCATGACCGCAAGCAGCAACACCGCCGCCACGTTCAAAGCCGCCCCGGATCGGCTGCGAGCTCGCGGATGCGCCGGGAGGGATTCCAGCACGTTACCTCTCCTCCAGCCCGTGGACGCGCCGGTCTAGGGCGCGGCGATCCCCGGCTGTCCAGGGTCTCCAGCGCGAAGGCCGGGGCGTTGGGTGGCGGACGCGGAAGCGAATCGGGGAGGGCTCTTGGCCGCCCGCGGGGGGCGTGAGGACGAAGAACGGACCGGTGGCTCGGCGTCCCATCACGCCTCCAGTGTAGCGGAGGACTCGCTACAGTTCGTCCTCGGTGGAGGCCATCACCGGCGCCTTGCGCCCGGACTCGTACTCCGAAAGCCCCCGCTCAAGCGCCACCCAGGCGAGCGTGGCGCACTTGACCCGCACCGGGAACCTGCGCACCCCCTGAAGCGCAACCAGCTCGCCCAGCGCCTGTTCGTCCGGCGGCTCGCCGTGCATCATGCGGCGGAAGCGCTCCAACAGCTCTCGCACTTCCGCGAGGCTCCTCCCCCGAACCGCTTCGGTCATCATGGAGGCGGACGCCTGGCTGATGGAGCACCCCTTGCCCTCGAAGCGGACCTCCTCCACCACGCCGTCCCGAACCCGGGCGAACAGGCTGATCTCGTCTCCGCAGGACGGGTTGACGCCCTCCACCACCACCTCCGCCCCCTCCAGCCGGCCCCGGTTGCGGGGGTGCGCGTAGTGGTCGAGGATGATCTCCTGGTAAAGCTGTTGGAGCATCCCTACCCGCCTCGCCCCGGGCGGAAAAAGCGCCGGACCTGTTCCAGGCCGCGGACGAGCGCGTCCACGTCCTCCGGGGTGTTGTACAGGTACACGCTGGCTCGGGTCGTGGCCGCCACGCCCAGGGCCCGGTGGAGCGGCTGCGCGCAGTGGTGCCCTGCCCGCACGCACACGCCCTCCCCGTCCAGCACCTGAGCCACGTCGTGGGGATGTACGCCCTCCACCGTGAACGCCACGGCACCGCCCCGGACCTCCGGGTCCTGGGGCCCGTACACCCGCACGCCGTCCACCTCGCGGAGTTGCGCCAGGAGGTAACGCACGAGCGACTTCTCGTGCTCCCGCACCGCGTCCATGCCTACGCCCTCCAGGTAGTCTACTGCCACGCCCAGGGCGATGGCGTCCGCGATGTTGGGGGTACCCGCCTCGAACCGATGGGGGGGTAGCTTGTAGGTGGACCGTTCCAGCTCCACCCGCTCGATCATCTCCCCGCCGCCGTGGAAGGGCGGCATGCGGTCTAGCACCTCCGCGCGCCCCCACAGCACGCCAACGCCCGTGGGCCCACACATCTTGTGGCCGGAGAACGCCAGGAAGTCGCAGCCCAGGTCCGCCACCCGGACGGGCATGTGTGGCACGCTCTGGGCGCCGTCCACCAGGACCACGGCGCCCACCGCGCGGGCTCGTTCGGCCACGAACCGGACCGGGTTGATCGTCCCCAGCACGTTGGACTGGTGGGTGAGGGCCACTACCCGTGTGCGCTCCGACAGCAGGCGATCCAGCGCCTCCAGGTCCAGGGTCCCGTCGGGCCGAACCCGGAGGAACCGCAGCCGCGCGCCCCGGCGCTCCGCCAG